>NZ_JAPVZO010000010.1:0-77378 GCF_041432445.1 Streptococcus sp. 27098_8_69
TTGCCAGCCTACACCGGCGATCTTACAGCCAAAGGAACTCAAGAAGCAGGTCACGAAGGTGAATCCCTAGTTCAACCAGAAGCCCCAGCTTATACAGGCGATATTACAGCCAAAGGCACCCAAGAAGCAGGTCACGAAGGCGAATCCCTAGTTCAACCAGAAGCCCCAGCTTACACTAGCGAGCATAGTGCTAAAGGCACGCAAGAAGAAGGCCATGAAGGCGAATCTCTTGTTCAGCCAGAAGCCCCAGCTTATACAGGTGAGCTTACAGCCAAAGGAACCCAAGAAGAAGGTCACCAAGGCGAATCCTTGGTTCAACCAGAGTTGCCAGCCTACACCGGTGAGATTACAGCCAAAGGCACGCAAGAAGAGGGCCATGAAGGCGAATCCTTAGTTCAACCAGAATTGCCAGCCTACACCGGCGAGCTTACAGCTAAAGGCACGCAAGAAGAGGGTCACCAAGGTGAATCTCTTGTCCAGCCAGAATTGCCAGAGTATAAAGTAGCTGAAGCAACTATTACAGAAACTGAAACAGTAGCAGTTCCATATACAAAGGAGTATGTAACTGATGATACTCGTTACACTGATGAAGAAACAGTGCTTCAAAACGGTCAAGCAGGAAGTCAGCTGATTCATCGTGTCTATAAGACAGTCAATGGCCAAAAAGTTGGGGACCCAATCAGCACGAGTACAGAAATTGTTACGGCGCCAGTAAACGAAAAAATTAGTCGTGGTACCAAGGCTATTGAAGGTCAAGTTGAAGAAGTTTCGTTTGAAGAAATTCCTTTCGAGACAAGAACAGAAGTAGACAGCACTCTTCCGAAGGGAACAGAAGTTGTTGCTCAAGCTGGTCAAAACGGTAAGAAAAAGATTACCAAAGTTTATAAGACTCTTAAGGGCGTGAAAACTGCAGATGCTCCAACGATTTCAGAGGAAGTTGTTGAAGCAGCTCAAGATCGTCTCATTAAGAAAGGTGATCAAATCCTGACTGCGCCAACCTTGACCCTCACTCATATAGATAAAGAAGAATTAGAGCGTAGTGCCAAGGTTCGTTATCAATTGGTGAAACCAACAGGTGTAACCATTAAATCTCTTGAAGTTGTTTTGAAAGATGGAGACACTAGCCTTCAAACAGTCAATATGTCTGAGGGAGACCTGACTGCTAATCTTACAAACTTGAAGTATTACAAGGACTACAAGATTGCGACTAAGATGGTTTACGATCGTGGAAATGGGAATGAAGAAGTAGTTCTTGCGGAAGAACCACTGCGCCTTGATCTCAAAAAAGTCGAAGTCAAAAACATTAAGGAAACAAGCCTTATCAGTGTTGATGACCAAGGTGTAGAAACTGATAATAGTCTCTTGTCAGCAAAACCATCAGATGTTAAACCTTATTACTTGAAAGTGACTACTCATGATAACAAGGTGACAAAACTTGCTGTTGATAAGATTGAAGAAGTCACAGTTGATGGTAAAACATTGTTCAAAGTCACTGCTAAAGCACCAGACCTAGTCCAACGCAACGCAGATAATCAGTTTACAGAGGAATATGTCCATTACTTTGCTAAACCAAAAGCCCATGAAGGTGATGTTTATTACGATTTCAATGACCTTGTAAAAGCAATGCAGGCCAATCCTACTGGTACTTTTAAGCTTGGTAGCAGTATGAATGCAAGTAACGTGCAACCAGCTGGCAAGTCTTATGTAACCAATGCCTTCAAGGGAACATTGGAAAGTACAGAAGGTAATAAATTTGCCATCCATAACATTACGAGACCATTGTTTGGTAACATTGAAGGTGGTACTGTCAAGAATCTCTTGCTTGAAAATGTCAACATTGACATGCCTGGATTTGATCGAGTAGCACCAATCGCAAATGTTATTAAAAATAATGCGACTGTCGAAAATGTTAAAGTAACAGGTAATGTTATCGGGGGCAACGATGTAGCTGGTATTATCAATAAAATTGATGGTAGTGGTAAGGTAAGTAATGTTGCCTTTATCGGTAAAATTCACGCTGCTGGAAATAAAGGTTGGTACTTAGCAGGTGTTCTAGGTGAAAACTGGAAAGGTATCGTAGAAAAAGCCTACGTTGATGCTGAAATTACTGGTAACAAGGCAAAAGCTGCAGGATTAGTTTATTCTTCTCAAAATGGTGGAAATAACAATACACTAGGAAGAGAAGGTGTTCTCAGAAATTCAGTTGCTAAAGGTTCTATCGAGCTGAAAGAAGCTGTTCAATCTGGTGGATTGCTGGGTACCAACTGGGCCTTGGGTGCTATTGAAGACAACATCACGATGATGAAAGTCAAAACAGGTGAGATGGTCTTTGGTCACTCTGATATTGACGCCGATGATTACTTCACGTATTCAAGAACAAAACGTAACTTTAGTGTTGAGGGAGTAAGTGAGGGTAATAAATCTTATAAGAATTCTCGCAAGATTCCTAGCATCTCACAAGAAGAAGCTGACAAGAAAATTGAATCAATGGGAATCACTGCTGATAAATTTGAAAGCACCAAACCTGTTGAAGACAAACTCAATAATATTGTCAACAAAGCTGATCAATACAAAACAATCGATGGTTACGATGCCTCTCGTGAACTTGCCTACCGTAATATCGAAAAATTACAACCATTCTACAACAAAGAGTGGATTGTTAACCAAGGAAATAAATTGGCTGCTGGTAGTCCTCTCTTGACTAAGGAAGTCTTGTCTGTTACTGCCATGAAGGGAAATGCCTTTGTGACAGAATTGGCTGATGCTGACCATATTATGGTTCATTATGGTGATAAGACTAAAGACATCTTTACTGTTTCACCGAAAGACTCTAAGGTCAAACAAGTCAAAGAGTACAGCATTGCTGAACTTGGAGAAGTTGTTTACACTCCGAACATGGTTGACAAAGATCGCAGCGATCTTATCAATGCTATTGTTGAAAAATTAAGCCTAGTAGAATTGCAATCAGATCCTATCTACACACACCTAGGTAGAACAGGACAAAATAAAGTTAACGCTATAAAAGATCTTTACCTAGAAGAAAGCTTCAAAGAAGTCAAGGATAATCTGGCTAGATTTGTGAAACAGTTGCTTGAAAATGAAGACCATCAATTAAACACAGATGAAGCTGCTAAACGTGCCTTGATCAAGAAGATTGATGACAACAAGGCTGCTGTTCTTCTTGGTTTGTCTTACCTCAATCGTTACTACGGAGTTAAGTTTGATAACTTCAATATCAAGCAACTCATGTTGTTCAAACCAGACTTCTATGGTAAAAATGTCAATGTGTTAGACTTCTTGATCAAGATTGGTTCCAAAGAAAATAACATTAAAGGTGATAGAACTTTAGAAGCTTATCGCGAAACTATCGGTGGAGTTATCGGTATAGGCGAGTTAAACAGTTTCTTAGACTATAATATGCGTCTATTCACAGAAGACAAAGATCTAAATGATTGGTTCATTAAAGCAACTAAAGATAATGTCTATATCGTGGAACCAAAAACAACAACTCCTGAGTTTGCTGATAAGAAACACAGAGCCTATGAAGGATTAAACAACGATATGCACGGTAAGATGATTCTTCCCCTTCTGAACTTAAAAGATGCACATATGTTCTTAATCTCAACATATAACACTATGGCATACAGCTCATTTGAGAAATATGGCAAGTATACTGAAGCAGAACGTGAAGCATTCAAGAAAGAAATCGATAAAGTAGCCAAAGGTCAACAAAACTACCTAGACTTCTGGTCACGCTTATCATTGGATAAAGTTCGTAATCAACTACTTAAGAGCAACAACATGGTACCTACACCGGTATTAGATAACCAAAACTATAAAGGTATTAGCACAGACCGTTACGGCCACACTGCTAGTGGTAAAGACGTTGCTCCGGTACGTGAATTATATGGACCAACAGGTCGTTATCACGCAACAGACGGTCGTATGGGAGCAGTAGCTCGTGTTTATCCTAAACCATATAAAGATGATTCTGTTTTCTTCATGGTGACAGATATGATTAGTGACTTTGGTATTTCAGCCTTTACTCACGAAACAACTCACGTAAATGACCGTATGGTTTATTTAGGAGGTTCGGGACATCGTGAAGGTACGGACTTAGAAGCGTTTGCTCAAGGGATGTTACAATCTCCTGCTGAATCTAGTCCAAATGGTGATTTTAAAGCGTTAGGATTAAATATGGCCTATGAACGTCCGAATAACGGAAACCAATGGTATAACACTAATCCAAATGATCTTGCATCTCGAGAAGAGATCGATCATTACATGAAAGGTTTCAATGATACGCTCATGCTTCTTGATTACCTAGAAGGTGAAGCCGTTCTTGATAAACGCGATAAAGAACTAAACAACGCTTGGTTCAAGAAGGTTGATAAGCAATATCGAGGAAATAACACCAAGAATCAATTCGATAAGGTTCGACCTTTAAGTGATGATGAAAAGACTATTCCTTTGCGTACAGTTGATGACTTAGTTACGAATAACTTCATGACCAACCGTGGTCCAGGCAACAGAGTTTACAACCCAACTGACTTTGATTCTGCTTATGTCACTGTACCTATTACTGCAGGTATCTACGGTGGGAACACAAGTGAAGGTGCTCCTGGAGCGATGTCATTTAAACACAATACCTTCAGAATCTGGGGTTACTATGGCTACGAAAAAGGCTTCTTAAACTATGCTTCTAACATGCTAAAAGCTGAATCTAAAAAAGCTGGAAAAGATACTCTAGGTGATGACTTCATCATTAGCAAGATTTCTGAAGGAAAATTCAACAATCTTGAAGAATGGAAGAAAGCTTACTTCAAAGAAGTGGTGACAAGTGCCAAAAATGGAATTCAATCTATTGAAATTGATGGTAAAACATACAATAGCTATGAAGACTTGAAACGCGCATTTGCTGAAGCAGTTGATAAAGATAAGGCTACTCTAAGTAACGGATCTGTTAAATTTGACAATACTGTTGCTTTGAAAGAAAAAGTCTTCAAGAAACTTCTTCAACAAACAGATAGCTTTAAAACTTCTATCTTTAAATAATCCAAAGCTCTCATCTGCTTAGCAGGTGGGAGTTTTTGTAATCAAGAAGATTATTGATTTTCCAAACAGATTCCAAGTATTTTTAGCAAGGTAGGTATATAATAGAACTATAAAGTGAATATCTATATTCATATGATGAGCGAGAAAGGTGATGAAGATGAAAAAATGGCAAGCAACTGTATTGGTCTGCACTAGTTTGTTTTGTCTATCAGCTTGTAAAAATCAGACAACAAGCGAGGCTGATAAGCAAAATGAAGACAAACAAGCGCAAGTTAGCTCTCAAATGGCAAAACAAGGGGAAGAAGTTCCAGACTTTGAGCTTATGGGAGTTGATGGTAAAACCTATCGCCTATCAGATTATAAAGGCAAAAAGGTCTATCTCAAATTTTGGGCATCTTGGTGCTCTATTTGTCTAGCCAGCCTCCCTGATACAGATGAACTTGCAAAAGAAGCAAGTGATGACTATGTTGTTTTGACAGTCGTTTCTCCTGGTCAAAAAGGCGAGCAAGCAGAAGAAGGCTTCAAGAAATGGTATCAGGGCTTGGACTATAAAGATTTACCAGTATTGTTAGACCCTTCGGGACAACTTTTGGCGAGTTACGGAGTTCGTTCTTATCCGACTCAGGCCTTTATTGATAAGGAAGGTAGACTCGTTAAGACCCAGCCAGGCTTTATGGACAAGGAAACTATTTTACAGACGCTAAAAAGCATAGATTAGAGGCTCATCATGAATGATAAATTAAAAATAATTGTATTCATTGGAATCATCATTTGCATTATTATTGGATTTTTATTTCTTTTGGAAAAAAG
Organism: Streptococcus sp. 27098_8_69; assembly: GCF_041432445.1. Taxonomy (NCBI): domain Bacteria; kingdom Bacillati; phylum Bacillota; class Bacilli; order Lactobacillales; family Streptococcaceae; genus Streptococcus; species Streptococcus sp. 27098_8_69. Next base: position 5,866 of record NZ_JAPVZO010000010.1, read on the forward strand.
GAGCGCAAGCTACACAGATACCACTCAAATCGAGAAGGCAGCAGTTAGTCAAGGGCAAAAAGTCACGAAAAAAACTGAGCCAAGTAAAGATGCTGACTTACATGATATCTATCTAGCAGGAGGTTGTTTCTGGGGAGTCGAAGAATATTTTTCTCGAGTGGCAGGTGTGACAGATGCTGTTTCTGGCTATGCGAATGGCAGAGGAGAAACAACCCAGTATGAATTGATTGGCCAAACCGGGCATGCTGAGACTGTTCATGTGACCTATGATGCCAATCAAATCTCTCTAAAAGAAATCTTGCTCCATTATTTCCGCATTATCAATCCAATCAGTAAAAATAAGCAGGGAAATGATGTGGGGACTCAGTATCGGACTGGTGTCTACTATAAGGACGAGCATGACCTAGAAGTCATCAATCAAGTTTTTGAACAAGTTGCTCAGAAATACGACCAGCCTCTAGCGGTTGAAAAGGAAGCCTTAAGAAATTTTATTGTGGCTGAGGACTACCACCAAGACTATCTCCAGAAAAATCCTAATGGCTATTGCCATATCAATGTCAATCAAGCGACCTATCCTGTCATTGATGCTAGTCAATATCCAAAACCGAGCGACGATAAATTGAAAAAACTCCTCTCTCCAGAGGAGTATGCTGTGACTCAAAACGGTCAAACAGAACGTGCCTTTTCAAATCGTTACTGGGATCAATTTGAAGCAGGTATTTATGTGGATGTTGCGACTGGCGAACCTCTCTTTTCTTCGAAAGATAAATTTGAATCGGGCTGTGGTTGGCCTAGCTTTACCCAGCCTATCAGCCCAGATGTTGCAACCTACAAGGAAGACAAGTCTTATAATATGGTCAGAACAGAAGTCAGAAGTAGAACTGGTAATTCCCATCTAGGACATGTCTTTACAGACGGACCTACAGAAAAGGGTGGGCTACGATACTGTATCAATAGTCTATCCATCCATTTTATCCCAAAGGATCAAATGGAAGAAAAGGGCTATGGCTATTTGTTGGATTATGTTGAGTGATCTTGAGATTATTAAAAAGTGTTTACTAGAAATATATTTTAATTCATAAGAAGTGTAGAATTTGGATTTTAGAAGAGGTTGGGCAATTTAATCGAACGTGTTGGGATCACTCCTGAAAATTTTTGATTTTGAAAACAAGTAAGGTGAAGGCCATCAGGGTGAATATGGCGCTCTCGGGCTCAATATGGCATACATGCGACCAAATGATGGGGATCAATGGTACAATCCTGATCCAACCAAGTTGCAAACACGCCAGCAGATTGACCACTACATGAAAGGTTATAATGAGGCCTTGATGCTTCTAGATTATCTGGAAGGAGAACGAGTTCTCGCTAAGGATGATCTGGCTTTGAAGAAGGCTTGGTTCAGCAAGATGACCAAGCAAATGCGCTATCAGGACCAAGATAATAAACTCCTTGCTCCAAACCAGTGGGACTATGTCCGTCCATTGACGGATGAGGAAGCCAAGACTCAGCTAAATTCTGTAGATGACCTAATCAAACATAACATCATCACCAATAGGCATTATCAGGGAACTTACAGACCAGAAGAACTCAAGACAGCTTATGTCAATGTCAAGATGGTGGATGCTATCTATGGTGGAAATACCAGTCAGGGAGCTCCAGGAGCCATTTCCTTCAAGCATAATGCCTTCCGTATGTGGGGTTATTTTGGCTACGAAAATGGTTTCCTAGGTTATGCTTCTAATAAGTACAAGGATGAGGCGTTAAGCGAGGGGCATGACACCCTTGGAGATGATTTCATCATCCAGAAGGTTTCGAAGGGCAAGTTCCAGAACTTGGAAGAATGGAAGAAGGCCTGGTTTGATGCTATTATTGCCAAGGCCAAACGAGGAATCCATAGTTTTGAAATTGATGGTCAGCAAATTGATTCTTATGAGAAATTGCAAGACTTGTTTGACCAAGCAGTAGAAACGGATTACCGAAACTTCAAGTATGGAGGCTCAGTTGCCAATTATACAGTAGCTCTGAAGAAAAAAGTCTTCCAAAAACTATTGCAGGTGACAGATGCATTTTCATCTGAACTCTTTCCTAAAGGATAGATAAAAAGTCGGTGTGATAAAAGAGAATGCTATGTTCAGATTTTCTTAGAAAGTGACATCTACTTTATCATTCTCAAAGAATAAAATTGCCAGATCTCCTGTTGGGGTCTGGCTTTTATGGTATACTTAGGATATGCATAGAAAAACAGTGATTGATTTTAGGGCTTTGGGTGAGCGATACACCTTTACCCAGCCTATCAAAGAGTTAAAAACTAGAGATTTAGCAGAAGTAACAGACTTGTTAGCTCAAGTGGAAAGCTACCAAGAGCAAGGCTATTATGTAGTTGGTTATGTTAGTTATGAAGCAGCGCCAGCTTTTGAGGAGAAGTTGGCGGTTCACTCAGGTCCCTTGTTAGGAGAGTATCTCCTCTATTTCACTATTCATGACAGCGTTGAAAAATCTAGTATTCCTCTGACTTATGAGGAGGTGGCTTTACCATCAAACTGGCAGGAAGTAACATCTGCTGAGGACTATGAAAAAGTGATTGCTCAGATTCATCATCATTTACGACAAGGCGATACTTATCAGGTCAATTATACGGTTCAACTCAAGCAGGAGTTGTCTGCTAATCCTTTTGCTATCTACAATCGCATGGTGGTAGAGCAGGAGGCAGGTTACAATGCCTATGTTGAACATGACGATATGGCAGTGATTTCCATGAGTCCAGAACTCTTTTTTGAACAAAATGATCGTGAATTGACAACTCGCCCAATGAAGGGGACGACTAAACGTGGTCTGACTGATGCTGAAGACTTGAAAGAGGCAGTTTGGTTGGAGCAGGATTCCAAAAATCGCTCAGAAAATATGATGATAGTGGACCTCTTGCGCAATGACATGAATCGTCTGTCTGAGGTGGGAAGTGAGCATGTGGAACGTTTATGTCAGGTGGAACAGTATTCAACGGTTTGGCAGATGACTTCGACCATCAAGAGTCAGTTACGACCGGATATTGACCTAGTAGAAATCTTCCGTTCACTCTTTCCATGTGGTTCTATTACAGGAGCTCCCAAGATAGCGACTATGGAAATTATCAAAGACTTGGAGCCCCAACCCAGAGGAGTTTATTGTGGAACTGTTGGTCTCTTGCTTCCCAATGGCCGACGGATTTTCAATGTGGCAATTCGAACCATTCAACTGCATGGAGGGCAAGCCATCTATGGAGTCGGTGGAGGCATCACTTGGGATAGCACTTGGGAGTCAGAATACCGTGAAGTCCAGCAAAAGGCTGCTGTTCTTTACCGAAAACAGCCTCGTTTTCAATTGATTACGACAGGGAAAATCAGCCAGAAAAAATTACTCTTTGAAAATCAACATCTGGAAAGACTGCAAAAGGCTAGTCGTTATTTTGCCTTTACATTTGATGAAGATAGTTTGAGACAAAAGATAGAGGAAGAGTGTCAAGTTTGTGACCTCCATCAAGACTACCGTTTGCGAATCAGTCTCAATAAGTCTGGAGAAATAGACATTGATCGCCAAGTATTGACACCACTTAGTTCTGGCTTCTGTCAGGCTAAACTTTGTCTGCAAGAAGCTGATTTGCAGCAGGCCTTTACCTACTTTAAGACGACACACCGCCCACATTTGACAGTGGGAAATCAGGAAATCATCTATCATACTGCTGATGGAAAATTGCTTGAAACCTCTATTGGCAATCTGGTTTTGAAAATGGATGGGAAACTCTATACACCGCCAAGTCAACTAGGCCTGTTACCAGGGATTTATCGTCAACACTTACTTGAAAATGGGCAAGTAGAGGAGAAAATTCTGACTTTAGCAGATTTGAATCAAGCAGAAGCTATCTATGGTTGTAATGCAGTCAGAGGCTTGTATGAGTTGTCAGTAAAGGAGCACTAAATGAAACTTATATTTTTACACGGTTTGGGACAGTCAGCAGATAGTTGGAAAGTAGTTCAGGATTTGCTGGCAGATTATCCCTCTGAAGCACTGGACTTATTTCCTTCAGGAGTTGGGACCTACCAAGAAGCCAAAGAGCGCATTTATCAACACTTATCAGAGGAGACAGAACCTTTTGTCTTAATCGGTTTGTCTTTAGGGGCTGCCCTTGCGTTGGAGCTTTCAAGTTATGATCTACCAAATCTTCAGGCCTTGGTTTTGTCAGGATGTCCACTGAAATTAGCAGGTAACATTCCTTTTTACATTCAGTTGCTGATATTCAAATTGCTTCCTAAGAGGATATATGAGAAGCAGGGGGCAGATAAGGCTCTTATGGTTGGAGTTTCTGAGGAATTAAAAACACTTGATTTAAGAGAGATTGCACGGAATTGTCCCTATCCAAGCTTGTTAATTTGTGGTAGTCAGGATAAGCCTAATCTCAGTTCAATGAAAAGTATTCATGAACTGATGCCAGATTCCCAGTTTGAAATTATCCCTGATGGCCCTCATGTTTTGAATAAGGCAAAACCAAAAGAGTTTGCAGAATTAACCAGAAGTTTTCTTGAATTGCTGAAACAAGTTTGATAAAATAATATTGAGATTGATATTATAATTTTAGGAGAAAATCATGAACAAACGTCATTTATTAAAACTAGGCCTAGCTTCTTTACCTGCCCTAGCTTTGTTTTTACAACCTGTTGTGGCAGATGAAAGTATCCATTTTTCAAGCTGTAAGGAAGCTTGGGAGAATGGATATGCAGATATTCATAAGGGAGAACCAGGTTATTCTGCTACTCTGGATAAGGATCATGATGGAATCGCTTGTGAATCGAAGAATGCGCCTCAGGGAGTTTTAAAAGAGAAAAAGACGAATATATCTCAAGCTAACAACAGTGTAGCACCAAATAGTGCAACACCAAATAGTGCAGTATCTGCTCCTAGTGCAGCAGCTGTAAGTGGCTGGGTTCGTCAGAATGGATCTTGGTACTATTTTTCTGAAAATGGGAAACCAGTAACAAATACTTGGCAGGGTGCTTACTATCTCAAGTCAGATGGAAGAATGGCTGAGAATGAGTGGGTATACGATAACTATTACCAAGCTTGGTATTACCTCAAATCAGATGGATCTTATGCGCATAATACTTGGCAAGGAAGTTACTACCTCAAATCAGATGGTAAAATGGCTCAGGGTGAATGGATTTATGATTCTTACTACCAAGCCTGGTATTACCTCAAATCAGATGGATCTTATGCGCATAATACTTGGCAAGGTGCATATTACCTCAAGTCAAATGGTAAAATGGCTCAGAGTGAGTGGGTCTATGATTCTTCTTACCAAGCCTGGTATTACTTGAAATCAGATGGATCTTATGCTCGTAATGCATGGCAAGGAAATTACTATTTGAAATCGGATGGTAAAATGGCTAAGAATGAGCGAGTGGATGGCGGACGCTATTATGTAGATGCTTCTGGTTTGTGGAAACCATAGAATAGAAAAAAGTTTGGAAAAGCAATGCAAACCTTTGCACTGAATGGCAGATTTTGTTATACTAGTACTGTAAGCATTTTCAATTAAGGATAAGGAGAAGACGATGAGTCAAAAGATTATTGGGATTGACCTTGGTGGAACTTCTATCAAGTTTGCAATTTTAACGCAAGAAGGAGAAATCCAAGAAAAATGGTCTATCAAGACTAACATTTTGGATGAAGGAAGCCATATCGTAGACGATATGATTGAAACTATTCAACATCGTTTGGGCTTGCTTGGATTGTCTGCTGAAGATTTCCGTGGAATTGGTATGGGATCACCTGGTGTGGTTGACCGTGAAAAAGGGACTGTTATTGGTGCCTACAACTTGAACTGGAAAACTCTTCAACCAATCAAAGAAAAAATGGAAAAAGCCTTGGGTATTCCATTCTTCATCGACAACGACGCTAACGTGGCAGCTCTTGGTGAGCGTTGGATGGGTGCTGGTGACAACCAACCAGATGTTGTCTTTATGACACTTGGTACAGGTGTTGGTGGCGGTATCGTAGCAGAAGGTAAATTGCTTCACGGTGTTGCAGGTGCTGCTGGTGAACTTGGACACATCACAGTTGACTTTGATCAACCAATCGCATGTACTTGTGGTAAAAAAGGCTGTCTTGAGACAGTAGCTTCAGCGACAGGTATCGTTAACTTGACTCGTCGTTACGCAGATGAATACGAAGGCGATGCAGAGTTGAAACGCTTGATTGATGACGGAGAAGAAGTAACAGCTAAAACTGTCTTTGATTTGGCAAAAGAAGGGGACGACCTTGCTTTGATCGTTTACCGTAACTTCTCACGTTACTTGGGTATTGCATGTGCTAACATCGGTTCAATCCTAAACCCATCAACAATTGTTATCGGTGGTGGTGTGTCAGCTGCTGGAGATTTCCTTCTTCAAGGCGTGCAAAAGGTTTATGATGAAAATACCTTCCCACAAGTTCGCACAACAACTAAGTTGGCTCTTGCAACTCTAGGAAATGACGCTGGAGTGATTGGTGCTGCGTCACTTGTCTTGCAATAAATATAAACATAAAAAGGAGAAAATTGCTTTCTGTAAGCGAGTGATTTTCCTCCTTTCTTTTTTTATGCTATACTAGTTAAGACAATGAATGAGGTGATAGCAAATGACAAAAGCAGACACGATTTTTAAAGAAAATATCGAGCGAATCTTGAATGAGGGTGTGTTTTCCGAGCAAGCACGTCCCAAGTATAAGGATGGAACAGTAGCTAACTCCAAGTACATCACAGGTGCTTTTGCGGAGTACGATTTATCTAAGGGCGAATTTCCCATCACGACTTTGCGCCCAATCGCAATCAAATCAGCCATCAAGGAAGTACTTTGGATCTACCAAGACCAGACCAATAGTTTGGAAGTTCTCAATGACAAGTACAATGTTCACTACTGGAATGACTGGGAAGTTGGAGATACAGGGACTATTGGGGAACGTTATGGAGCTGTTGTTAAGAAACACGATATCATCAATAAGCTTCTCAAGCAGTTGGAAGCCAATCCTTGGAACCGCCGCAATATCATTTCGCTCTGGGATTACCAAGCTTTCGAAGAAACAGACGGGTTGCTCCCATGCGCCTTTCAGACCATGTTTGATGTCCGTCGTGTTGATGGAGAAATCTATCTGGATGCGACCTTGACCCAGCGTTCTAACGATATGCTTGTAGCTCATCATATCAATGCCATGCAGTATGTAGCTCTTCAAATGATGATTGCTAAACACTTTGGTTGGAAAGTTGGAAAATTCTTCTACTTTATTAACAACCTTCACATCTATGACAATCAATTTGAACAAGCTCAGGAATTGCTTCGTCGTGAGCCTTCAAATTGCCAACCACGTTTGGTCTTGAATGTACCAGATAAGACTAATTTCTTTGATATTAAAGCAGAGGATTTTGAGTTGGTTGACTATGATCCTGTGAAACCGCAATTGAAGTTTGACTTGGCCATTTAATACTCTCTGAAAATCTCTTCAAACCACGCTAGATTCCTTTTCCTATTTGGTTTTTATTGAGTATAAAAGAATAGAAAAAAAGAAGTTGAGAAAAATCCCAACTTCTTTTGTTTTTTAACGTGATACGCGACGACGCGCTGCTTTTTTACGGTTTTCTTCGATGAAAGCTGCTTTTTGTTCTTCTGGTTCGATCACTTTCTTTTTAACTGCGTATACTGCACCTGCAACTGCAGCGACAGTTCCTGCAATACCTGTCACAAGACCTTTAGCGAATCCTTTAGCCATGAGTATTCCTCCTTTAACTTATAAATCAGCCAGCTACCTCAAGAGGTCGCATTTTTCTGACTGACCTTTTTGTGATATAATAATAGTAGCGAAAAAATGGGAATTTTTCAAGGAAAAAAGATGAAAACAAAAATAATTGTGATTGTTGGACCGACTGCAGTTGGAAAGACAGCTCTAGCCATTGAAGTTGCTAAGCGTTTTAATGGTGAAGTAGTTAGTGGAGATAGCCAGCAAGTCTATCGAGGACTAGATATTGGGACAGCCAAGGCTAGTTCAGAGGAGCAGGCAAGTGTTCCTCATCACTTGATTGATGTGAGAGATGTAACCGAGTCTTACTCGGCTTTTGATTTTGTTTCAGAAGCTAAGGCAGCCATTGAGGATATTCAAAGTCGCGGCAAACTAGCTATTATCGCTGGTGGGACAGGTCTTTATATCCAGAGTCTGCTAGAAGGATATCATTTAGGTGGTGAGACTCCCCATGAGGAGATTTTAGCTTATCGAGCTAGTTTGGAGCCTTATACAGATGAGGAATTAGCCCATTTGGTGGATCAAGCAGGCCTTGCAATTCCCCAGTTTAATCGTCGCCGTGCCATGCGTGCCTTAGAAATTTCCCATTTTGGTCAAGACTTGGAAAATCAAGAGACCTTGTATGAGCCGCTGATTATTTGCTTGGATGATGAGCGTAGTCAATTGTATGAACGGATTAACCACCGTGTGGATTTGATGTTTGAAGCTGGACTATTGGATGAAGTCAAGTGGCTGTTTGACCATTATCCAGATGTACAGGCTGCTAAAGGCATTGGCTACAAGGAACTATTTCCCTATTTTCGAGGGGAGCAAAGTTTGGAGGAGTCTGGCGATAGTCTCAAGCAGGCAACTCGTCGATTTGCCAAACGTCAGCTAACCTGGTTCCGTAACCGCATGCAGGTAACCTTTTATCAGATTGGAGAACCTGGTGTGAAAGAGCGTATTTTCAGCCAGATTGAGGAGTTTTTAGATGATTGAAACGGAGAAAAAAGAAGAGCGTGTCCTGCTGATTGGTGTTGAACTCCAGGGCATGGATAATTTTGACCTTTCCATGGAAGAACTGGCTAGTCTGGCTAAGACGGCTGGGGCAGTTGTAGTCGATAGTTACAGACAAAAACGTGAAAAATACGACTCTAAGACCTTTGTCGGATCTGGTAAGTTGGAAGAAATTGCTCAAATGGTGGATGCAGAAGAAATCACAACTGTCATTGTCAACAACCGTCTGACACCACGGCAAAATGTCAATTTAGAAGAAGTTCTAGGGGTCAAGGTTATTGACCGGATGCAGTTGATTTTGGATATCTTTGCCATGCGGGCTCGAAGCCATGAAGGAAAGCTTCAAGTTCATCTTGCGCAACTCAAATACCTCTTGCCTCGCTTGGTTGGTCAAGGAATTATGCTCAGCCGTCAGGCAGGAGGGATTGGTTCTCGTGGTCCAGGTGAAAGTCAGCTGGAGCTGAATCGTCGAAGTGTTCGTAACCAAATCACCGATATCGAGCGTCAGCTCAAAGTCGTTGAGAAAAATCGGGCAACAGTTCGAGAAAAACGTTTGGAGTCAAGTACCTTTAAGATTGGTTTGATTGGTTATACCAATGCTGGTAAATCGACTATTATGAATACTCTGACCAGCAAGACCCAGTATGAGGCAGATGAGCTCTTTGCGACTCTGGATGCGACAACTAAGAGTATTCATCTGGGGGGCAATCTTCAGGTTACCTTGACCGACACCGTTGGGTTTATTCAAGATTTGCCGACAGAGTTGGTGTCTAGTTTCAAGTCGACCTTGGAAGAAAGCAAGCATGTAGACCTTTTGGTTCATGTTATCGATGCCAGCAATCCCTACCATGAGGAACATGAAAAAACGGTCCTGTCTATCATGAAAGACTTGGACATGGAGGATATTCCTCGCCTGACCCTTTATAATAAAGCAGATTTGGTGGAGGACTTTACGCCTACCCAAACGCCTTATGCATTGATCTCTGCCAAGTCTAAAGATAGTCGAGAACAGTTGCAAGCTTTGTTGCTAGATAAGATCAAGGAAATTTTTGAACCCTTTACTTTGCGCGTGCCTTTTTCTAAGTCTTACAAGATTCATGATTTAGAAAGTGTTGCGATTCTTGAAGAACGTAACTACCAAGATGACGGCGAAGTCATCAGAGGCTACATTTCTGAGAAAAATAAATGGAGATTAGAAGAATTTTATGACTGATATCAAATCATTAGCTCTCAAATATGGTGGCTATACAAGTCTAGACAAGGTATATTTGGACCATCTTCTAGCTGGTAGGTCTGAAGAGGAGCAACTAGCTCTCATCACCCCTCCACCCAGCGTAGTGAATGCCTACTTTGCAGAACTCTACCAGAAAAAGAGTTCTCAAGCTGCGACAGATTATTTTGCAGAAGTCAGCCAGGAACTAAATCTCTACAATGCTGAGCCAAGTTTCACATTTGAAAACAAGCCTTTTATCCGGCTCAATCTGTCTGGTAAATCCTTTGGTTTTTGTTATGAGAGTGAGGGACTGGGTCGAATTTTCTCTGAGAATGAAGAGAGGATTTCAGATGACTTGCTTTTTGAAATTGCGCAAATTTTTCCCCATCAACTAGTCTTTGAAGAGTCTGGTAAGATTTATATGAAGGCTGTCGGGGACGAGGAAGTTGTTAACGTGGAAAATCTCACAGCCTTGACAGATCTGGAAAGTTTGGCAGATGGTCGCAAGCGTCTCAAAGGCTATAGTCAAGAGGATTTGCTACAAGAAGCTGAATCTTTCTCTGGCAAGTTTTATTACCGCTCGGAAAATCGCACTGCTATGTTATATATTGATTAATTAGAAAGTATCGAATGGATATTCAATTTTTAGGAACGGGGGCTGGTCAGCCCTCTAAAGCCCGCAACGTTTCAAGCCTTGCCCTGAAACTCTTGGACGAGATTAACGAAGTCTGGCTCTTTGACTGTGGAGAAGGAACGCAAAATCGCATTCTGGAAACCACGATTCGACCACGAAAAATCAGCAAAATCTTTATCACCCACTTACACGGAGACCATATCTTTGGCTTACCAGGTTTTCTTTCAAGTCGCGCTTTTCAAGCCAATGAAGAGCAGACAGATTTGGAAATCTATGGACCTCAAGGCATCAAATCATTTGTCTTGACTAGTTTGCGTGTCTCTGGTTCTCGTCTGCCCTATAAGATTCATTTCCATGAGTTTGACAAGGATTCCCTAGGGAAAATTCTCGAAACTGATAAATTCATGGTGTATGCAGAAGAGTTGGATCACACTATTTTCTGTGTCGGTTATCGTATCATGCAAAAGGATTTAGAAGGAACCTTGGATGCTGAAAAGCTCAAAGCTGCTGGTGTGCCATTTGGACCACTCTTTGGAAAAATCAAAAACGGTCAGGATGTTGTCCTAGAGGACGGCACCGAGATCAAGGCAGCAGATTATATCTCAGCACCACGACCTGGTAAGATTATTACCATCTTGGGAGATACTCGAAAAACAGATGCCAGTGTGCGTCTGGCTGTCAATGCAGATGTTCTTGTCCATGAGTCGACTTATGGCAAGGGAGACGAAAAGATTGCCCGCAACCACGGTCACTCAACCAATATGCAAGCTGCTCAGGTTGCAGTAGAAGCAGGAGCTAAACGCCTCTTACTCAACCATATCAGTGCTCGTTTTCTTTCAAAAGATATCAGCCAGCTAAAGAAAGATGCGGCAACAATTTTTGAAAATGTCCATGTGGTTAAAGACCTAGAAGAAGTGGAAATCTAGGATCTCGAGAAAGGATAAATATGTCTACGATTCTCATTACGGGTGCTAGTGGTGGTCTAGCTCAAGAAATGGTCAAACTCTTGCCAGATGATCAACTCATCTTGCTAGGTAGAAATAAGGAAAAACTCAGTCAACTCTATAGAAATCACCCACATGCAGAATTAGTCGAGATAGATATTACCGATAGTCAAGCCTTAGAAGGACTGGTAGCTGACCTCTATCTCCGCTATGGTAAGATAGATGTCTTGATTAACAACGCTGGCTACGGGATTTTTGAGGAATTTGACAAGATCTCTAATCAAGATATTCATCAAATGTTTGAGGTCAACACCTTTGCTCTCATGAATCTGTCTCGGTTGGTTGGAGCTCGTATGAAGGAGACACGAAAAGGCCATATCATCAATATCGTCAGCATGGCAGGTTTGATAGCTACTGGCAAGTCCAGTCTTTACTCAGCGACCAAGTTTGCGGCTATTGGTTTTTCAAATGCTCTTCGCCTTGAGCTCATGCCCTATAGTGTCTATGTGACGACGGTTAATCCAGGTCCGATTCGTACAGGATTTTTTGACCAGGCTGATCCAGATGGAACCTATCTTAAGTCGGTTGATCGTTTTCTCTTGGAACCTGACGCAGTAGCTAGAAAGATTGTTAAAACCATAGGAAAAAACAAGCGGGAACTCAATCTTCCAATCTTGCTGCACTTAGCCCATAAGTTTTATACCCTCTTTCCCAAGTCGGCAGATAAGTTAGCTGGGGAGACTTTTAATTATAAGTAGAATCCTATTCGCACCTCAAGAGCCAGTAAACACTGACTTTTGGGGTGTTTTATTATCAAATATATCCCAGTATTGCAAATCGAATTTTAAAATAGTATACTAGAACCAGCAATTATGAAAACGTTTGCGTGTTTATTAATTTTAGGAGACAAGACATGGAATTAACAGCCATTTATCATAGACCAGAATCAGAGTATGCTTATCTGTACAAAGAAGGTCAGCTACATATCCGAATTAGAACCAAGAAAAATGATGTCCAGAAGGTCATTTTACACTATGGTGACCCCTTTATTTTTATTGAGGATAATTATGAAGCCAAGAAAGAAATGACAAAAGTAACCTCAGATGCTTTATTTGATTATTGGCAGGTTACGGTGTCGGTTAATTTTGCACGGATTCAGTATTTCTTTGAACTTCTTGATACAGAAGGCCAGGATGTCTACTATGGAGATAGGGGTTGTGTAGAACATACTCAAGAAAACTTGGATGCTGAAAGTAATGGCTTCAAGCTTCCTTACATTCACGAAATCGACGGTTGCCAAGTTCCTAGCTGGGTTTCAAATACCGTTTGGTATCAGATTTTCCCAGAACGCTTTGCCAATGGGAATCCTAAATTGACTCCTGATGGAGCTCGAGAGTGGGATGCAGAGATTTCTCCTGAAAGGGATGATTTTTTTGGCGGAGACTTGCAAGGAATTATCGACCACCTAGACTATCTAAAAGACTTGGGAAACACAGGACTTTACCTATGTCCGATTTTTGAAGCTACAACCAATCACAAGTATGATACGACAGATTATTTTGAAATCGACCGTCACTTTGGAGACAAGGAAGTCTTCCGTAATCTAGTCGAGGAAGCTCATAAACGTGGCATTAAGATCATGCTTGATGCGGTGTTTAACCATATCGGTTACCAGTCGGCTCAGTGGCAAGATGTTCTGAAGAATGGAGAAAAGTCAGCTTATAAGGATTGGTTCCATATTCAAGAATTTCCAGTTACTGAGGATAAACTTCAGAATCCAAGACAACTCCCTTATCATACTTTTGCCTTTGCTAGCTATATGCCTAAGTTAAATACAGCAAATCCTGAAGTCAAAGACTATCTTCTCAGTGTTGCAACTTACTGGATTGAAAATTTTGATATTGATGCTTGGCGCTTGGACGTTGCCAATGAAATTGACCATCAGTTCTGGAAAGATTTTAGAAAGGCAGTTCTCGCTAAAAAGCCTGATTTGTATATTTTAGGTGAAATCTGGCATACGTCTCAGCCTTGGCTAAAAGGGGATGAGTTCCATGCAGTTATGAACTACCCACTTTCTGAAAGTATCAAGGATTATTTCTTGCGTCAGCATAAAAAGACAGAGCAGTTTATTTCAGAAATCAATAGCCAGTCTATGTACTATAAGCAACAAATCTCGGAAGTGATGTTTAACCTTTTAGACTCTCACGATACAGAGCGTATCCTCACGACTGCCAAAGGAAATATCCAGCATGTTAAGGCTGCTCTCGCCTTCCTCTATCTTCAAAAAGGGACTCCTTGTATCTATTACGGAACAGAGCTGGCACTTAAAGGTGGACCAGATCCCGATTGCCGTCGTGTCATGCCTTGGGACCGTGTTTCTGAGGACAATGATATGCTGAATTTCATGAAGAAATTAATTAAGGTTCGTAAGGAAGTGGCAAGCATGATCCAGCATGGTTCCTATAGCTTGCAAGAAGTGAAACTAGATGTTTTATCCTTGAAGTGGAGCTACCAAGGAAAAGAAGTTCAGGCTATCTTTAATCAGTCTAAGGAAAATTTTGTCTTGGACAGAGATTCAGTTGATTTAGCGAGTCATTGTCAGGTTAAGGAGGGACAACAAATCATCTTACCAGCTGGATTTGTGGTCTATATTTCTGACTAAAAAAGGATTAAAATAATGGCACTCAAGGAAGTTTATGATTATTTTCGTCACTATGATAAGGACACTTATCAAGTTGTCGCTTGCATGGGCAATGAACCATCGGAAGAAGATGTTCAGGATTTTGAAACTCAATACAGCATCCGTCTGCCAGAAGATTTCAGAGAATTCACCATGTCAGCTCTGGGAGGCCTCTTTATGGAGGTTAGGGAAGAGCTATGGCCAAGAGCCAAGGCTTACGATGTAGCTCCTTTTTGGACCTTCTGCCGAGGTATCAAGGTCTTGGGGATCGCCAATGGCATCCCAGACTTCTTAGACATTCGAATAAAAACCAAGGAATTACATGATTTAGGATTTGTTGACTATATTCCATTTCTGTCTATCATCGGGGATGGAGATGTGATTTTCTGCTTTGATAAGGACAATCACATAGTAGCTCTAGATTGGTATAATAGTGGCGAAACTGAAGAGCTTGAATGTGATTTTTCAGAACTTTTGCTTCAGCAAATTGCCGAGCTTGAAGAACGTAAAAATGAGATGGTCAAGCTACTGAAAAAGGGGAAATCTAGTCAATAATCTAATAGGAAATATCAGTTTGATAGTCCGTAAAAGAGGTTGGGACAAAAGATCCCGACCTCACTTTTTATTAGCAATCAAACTTTGATGCGGTAGTTGATTGAACTTTTTGTTCGTCTTTTATACTCTTCGAAAATCTCTTCAAACCACGTCAGCGTCGCCTTGCCGTATATATGTTACTGACTTCGTCAGTTCTATCTACAACCTCAAAGCAGTGCTTTGAGCAACCTGCGGCTAGCTTCCTAGTTTGCTCTTTGATTTTCATTGAGTATTAGACTCCAAAAAGCTCCTAATCATCCTCTCGGGGCTGGGACTACGAAATCGAGACTTTGTCTATCGATTTCTGTCCCACCGCCTTTTTTAGTAAAATCATTCACTAAATGTACATTCAGATTTTCAAAGTTTTCTACTAATTATAGAAAAAAGAATCAAAAGTATGATTTTTATGCTGCCAGTATTGAAGTTTCTTATATTATTTTATAAAATAGAAGCAAAATACTACTGAAAAAGTAGAGCGCTTACAAAAAAATGGAAGCGGTTACGAATGTAAGGAGGATATTATGAGAAAAGATCATTGGAATCGAAAAAGAGTGTATAGTATCCGAAAATTTACCGTTGGAACTTGCTCTGTAGTCATCGGTACTTGCTCAGTCTTATTTGGAGCAAGTGTAGCTGGTGCAAACCCAGTTTCAGCTGATGAAACTCCAATTGCAGTTGCTGCAGAAAAAGTAGCGGATGATTCTCATAAAGAGGAACTTGGTGAAACAAGAAGTCCAGAACAGCCAGCATCAACTGAATCAGCTGCAAGTGAAGTTGCTACACCAGCTCATGCGGTTGAAAAGGCACAGGACGACCAAACTGTACAATCAGATTCTGATAAAAAAGTGGATTCCATCTTAGATAAGAAACCTCAAGCAATTACTCAAGATCAATCTGCTCAAACGGAAAAACCGGACCTAAAACCGGCTACCAGTGAGGAGGTAAATCAATTGGTTGAGGACCGTAAAGTAGAATTTAACCAAAACTGGCATTTTAAACTCAATGCTAATGCCAAAGACGCTATCAAACCAGATGCAGATGTATCAAGCTGGAAGAAATTAGACCTTCCTCATGACTGGAGTATTTACAATGACTTCGATCATGATTCTCCTGCCCAAAATGAGGGTGGACAACTCAACGGTGGTGATGCTTGGTATCGCAAGACCTTTAAACTAGATGAAAAAGACCTTAATAAGAATGTTCGCCTGGTCTTTGATGGAGTTTATATGGATTCGCAAGTCTATGTAAACGGTCAGCTAGTTGGTCACTATCCAAATGGTTACAATCAATTCTCTTATGACATTACTGACTATCTCAATAAAGACGGTCGTGAGAATGTCGTAGCTGTACATGCGGTCAATAAACAACCAAGTAGCCGTTGGTACTCAGGAAGTGGTATTTACCGCGATGTTACCCTTCAAGTCACAGATAAGGTTCATGCTGAGAAAAACGGAACAACTATCTTAACACCAGACCTTGAAAAACAACAAAATGGTAAGGTTGATACTCATGTAACAAGTAAGATTGTCAATACAGATGACAAAGATCATGAAATTGTTGCTGAATACCAAATTATTGAAAGAAATGGTCAGGCTGTGACGGACGTTGTTCGTACAGACAGCCAAGTCTTGAAAGCCCATCAATCAACTAGCTTGAATGCTATTTTGCAAGTTGAGAAACCAAAACTTTGGACAGTTCTTAATGACAAGCCTGCCCTTTATGAGTTGGTGACTCGTGTTTATCGTGATGGTCAATTGGTCGATGCTAAGAAGGACTTGTTTGGTTACCGTTACTATAACTGGACACCAAATGAAGGATTCTCTTTGAATGGTGAACGCATTAAATTCCATGGAGTTTCTCTTCACCACGACCACGGAGCTCTAGGGGCTGAAGAAAACTATAAGGCAGAATACCGTCGTCTGAAACAGATGAAGGATATGGGTGTGAACTCTATCCGTACAACCCACAACCCAGCTAGTGAGCAAACGTTGCAGATCGCTGCAGAACTAGGTTTGTTGGTGCAAGAAGAAGCCTTCGATACTTGGTACGGTGGGAAGAAACAGTATGACTACGGACGTTTCTTTGACAAGGACGCTACTCACCCAGATGCTAAAAAAGGTGAAAAATGGTCTGATTTTGACCTACGTACAATGGTCGAAAGAGGCAAAAACAGCCCTGCTATCTTCATGTGGTCTATCGGTAATGAAATCGGTGAAGCAGACGGTAAGGCTCGTTCTCTAGCGACTGTAAAACGCTTGGTCCAAGTTATTAAAGCAGTTGATAAGACACGCTATGTCACTATGGGAGCAGATAAGTTCCGCTTTGGTGATGGTAGTGGTGATCATGAAAAGATTGCCAACGAACTTGATGCGGTTGGATTTAACTATTCAGAAGACAACTACAAGAAGCTTCGTGCGAAACATCCAAATTGGTTGATTTATGGTTCAGAAACTTCTTCAGCAACTCGTACTCGTGGTAGCTATTTCCGTCCAGAAAGTGAGCTAGTTCATAGCAATCAAGCTTACCGACACTATGAGCAGTCAGACTATGGTAATGACCGTGTTGGTTGGGGTAAAACAGCCACTGCATCGTGGACTTTTGACCGAGACAATGCTGGTTATGCTGGTCAGTTTATCTGGACAGGTACCGACTATATCGGTGAGCCTACTCCATGGCACAACCAAAACAACACACCAGTTAAGAGTTCTTACTTTGGTATCGTAGATACAGCCGGAATTCCAAAGAATGATTACTACTTGTACCAAAGCCAATGGGTTTCTGCTCAGAAGAAACCAATGGTTCACCTTCTTCCTCATTGGAACTGGGAAGATCCTACTCTGAAAGCAAATGTAGCTGACGCAGATGGTAATATTCCTGTTCGTGCATTTTCAAATGCTGCCAGTGTGGAACTATTCTTGAATGGTGAGTCCCTAGGTAAGAAAACCTTTAACAAGAAACAAACAAGCGATGGCCGTACTTACCAAGAAGGTGCCAATGCAAAGGAACTTTACCTTGAGTGGAAGGTTGCTTATCAACCTGGAACCTTGGAAGCAGTAGCTCGCGATGAGGCTGGTAATGAAATTGCTCGTGATAAGGTTACGACTGCTGGTGAACCTGCAGGTGTTCGCCTAGTCAAAGAAGAAAATGCTATCGCAGCAGACGGAAAAGATCTCACTTATATTTACTACGAAATCGTTGACAGTGCTGGTAATGTAGTTCCAACTGCCAATAACCTTGTTCGCTTCCAGTTGCATGGACAAGGTCAGATTGTCGGTGTGGATAACGGGGAACAAGCAAGCCGTGAACGTTATAAAGAGCAAGCTGACGGTTCATGGGTTCGTAAGGCCTTCAATGGTAAGGGTGTTGTCATTGTCAAATCAACTGAGCAAGCTGGTAAATTTACCTTGACTGCTCATTCTGATCTCTTGAAATCTGATCAAACTACAATCTTTACAGGTAAGAAAGACCAAGCTGAAAAAACTGTCTTGGGTACAGAAGTTGCTAAAGTCCGTACTGTTATCGGTCAAGCACCAAAAATGCCTAAGAAGGTTGCATTTATCTACAGTGATGGTAGCCGTACAAAACTTCCAGTAGAATGGTCAGCAGTTGATGTCAATGAACCAGGAATTGTGACTGTTAAGGGTGTGGCAGATGGACGTGATGTAGAAGCTCGTGTTGAAGTCTTGGCTCTCGAAGCAGAATTGCCTGTAGTCAAGAGAATCGCTCCAAATACAGATCTAAATTCGGTTGACAAATCTGTTTCCTACGTATTGTCAGATGGTACTGTAGCAAGCTATGATGTTAATAAGTGGGAAATTGCAGCTGAAGATCAAGCTAAACTAGCAATCCCAGGCTCTCGCATCCCAGCAAAAGGTATTTTAGAAGATGAAGAAATCGCTGCGACCTTGGTAGTTGCAGAAGGGGAAGCTGCTAATCCAGTAGTTCCAAGTGTAACTGTAGCAGATCAAGCGGTTGAAGGTCTTTCAACTGACCAACCTGTAAAATACCACAAGCTTGCTTATGGAGCAGCTTTGCCAGAGGTTAAAGCTACGGCTGAAAATGCTCAAGTGACAGTTATTCAAGCTAATGAAGCAAATGGTATGCGTGCAAGCATCCATGTTCAACCAAACGATGGTGGCCCACTACAAACCTATGCTATCCAATTCCTACAAGAAGCTCCACAAATTGAAAGTTTGAGCCTAGAAGTTGAAAATGTAGCTACTTTGAAAGAAGACCAAACTGTCGGTATCAAGGTCTTGGCTCACTATCAAGACGGTACACAAGCAGTCTTGAAGGCTGATAAGGTTACCTTCTCAACTACAGGTGAAGGAGATGTAGCCGTTCGTAAAGGTATGCTTGAATTGCATAAACCTGGTCAAGTAACTCTGAAAGCTCAATTTGAAGGAGCAGAAGGTCAGATTGACTTGAACATTCAAGCAAATACTGAAAGCAAAGTTGTCCAAGCCATCCGTCCAGTTAGTGTCGTGACAGGTTTGAACCAAGAACCAAGTCTACCTGCTACTGTAACTGTAGAGTATGACAAAGGATTTCCGAAGGTTCACAAGGTGACTTGGCAAGCAGTTGCTAAGGAAGACCTTGCTAAATACCATAGCTTTGATGTTCTTGGTAAAGTAGAAGGGCTTGAAAAAGAAGCTCATGCTAAGGTATCTGTTGAAGGTATCATTGCTGTCGAAGAAGTGAGCGTAACAACTCCAGTTGCAGAAGCTCCTCAACTACCAGAGAGCGTTCGTACTTACCACTCAAATGGCCAAGTCTCTTCAGCTAAAGTAACTTGGGACGCAATTGAACCAAGCCAATACGCACAAGAAGGCAAGTTTACTGTGACAGGACATGTCGAAGGTACTCAACTACCAACTAAACTTCATGTTCGTGTGTCTGCTCAGACAGAAACTGGTGCTAATATTTCTGACCAGTGGACTGGTTCAGAATTGCCACTTGCCTTTGCATCAGACTCAAATCCAAGTGATTCAGTAGCAAATGTCAATGACAAACTAATCTCATATAATAACCAACCAGCAAACCGTTGGACAAACTGGAACCGTACAAGTGAAGCATCAGTGGGAATTCTCTTTGGTGACTCTGGTATCATGTCTAAACGTTCAGTTGATAACCTCAATGTCGCCTTCCACGAAGACCACGGTGTTGGTGCACCTAAATCCTATGTCATCGAATACTATGTCGGTTCAGCAACTCCAACAGTTCCTAAGAATCCAAGCTTTGTAGCACGTGAAGATCATGTCTTTAATGACGATAAAAACTGGAAAGAAGTAACAAATCTCAAGGCTCCAGATCAAGTAAGAGCTGGAGAAATGACCCACTTTAGCTTTGATAAAGTCAACACTTACGCAGTTCGTATCCGCATGATTCGACCAGATGGTAAATGGGGTACTTCTATTACAGAAATGCAAGTCTTCTCTAAACAAGTAGCAGCAGCTAAGAAAGCTCAAGCACAAATCCAAGTAGATGGAAAAGATTTGCCAAACTTTAACCCAGGCTTGACTGACTACTATCTTGAAGCAAGCCAAGGAAAAGCTCCAGCAGTTACAGCAAGTGTTACTGAAAATGGTATTGCAACAGTTGTACCAAGCGTACGTGAAGGAGATCCAGTTCGTGTTGTTGTCAAGGCAGAAAATGGAGATATCCTGGGTGAATACCGCCTACACTTCACAACTGACAAAGATTTACTAACAAGTAAACCAGTAGCTGTGGCTAAAGCTTCTCGCTTGGTTGCTAAGGGGCAAAACCTAGACTTACCAGCCAAAGTTCCTGTTTACTTTACAGGAAAAGATGGCTATGAAGTCAAGGACTTGGCTGTTGACTGGGAAGAAGTTCCAGCAGAAAATCTAGCAAAAGCTGGTGAATTTACAGTTCATGGTCGCGTTTTAGGTACTGATTTATCCGCTGAAGTGGCTGTACGAGTGACAGACAAACTCGGTGAAAACCTATCAGACAACCCAGACTTCGATGATGACAGCAACCGCTCATTTGCCTCAGCAACTAACGATATTGATCCAAATTCTCGTGACCGTGTGGACTATGTCAATGATGGTTCTGATGATGAAAGCCGTCGTTGGACTAACTGGTCTCCAACTCCATCTTCTAATCCAGAAGTTTCAGTAGGGGTTATCTTTAGAGAAGCTGGTAAGATTGTTGAGCGTTCAGTAGCAGAAGGAAAAATTCGATTCTTTGCAGATGGTGGAACAGACGCCCCTTCTAAACTAGTATTAGAACGCTATGTTGGACCAGAATTTGATTCACCAGAATATTACTCTAACTACCAACCATACGATCCTGATCACCCATTCAACACTCCTTCTAACTGGGAGAAAGTTGAATACCGTGCGGATCAAGAGATTCAAGCAGGAACTGACATCCATGTAACCTTTGCACCAGTCAAAGCTAAAGCTATGAGATGGCGCATGGAAAGAAAAGCAGACAAGAAGGGTGTGGCTATCACTGAAATGGCCTTTATCGCACCAAGTGAAGCACCTAAGGACAATACAGCTTCTAAACTTCTTGTGGATGGTAGAGAGCTTGCTGACTTCTCAGAAGGTCGCGTTGATTACTCAGTTACCTATAGTGGAAAACGTCCTAAAGTGACAGTTGAAGCTGGTGAAAACGTAGCGGCGACAGTTGTTGATAGTGGTGACGATAAACTTCCAGTTTTGGTACGTCTTGTTTCAGAAAGTGGTAAGAACGTTAAAGAGTATCGAATCCAATTGACTAAAGATGAGGTCGAAACTGCTAAGACAGAACCAGCTGTTCAAGAAGCACTTCCTAGCCTAGAAGTGGTAGAAGAAGCAATCAGCTTTAAGTCTATTAAGCAAGATGATCCGACTCTTCCAGAAGGTGAAACTCGTGTGACTCAAGTAGGTCGTGAAGGTAAAGAACGCATTCTTACTGAAGTAGCAGTAAATGGAAGCCGTACTGAAAAACTTCGTGAAGTTGTTGAAGCAGCACAAGATGAGATTGTCTTAGTCGGAACTAAGAAAGAAGTATCAGGTAAAACTGATCCAGCTATCCACGAGGTTCCAGAATTCACAGGCGGTGTTAACGGAGCAGAAGCAGCTGTTCATGAAGTTCCAGAATACACAGGAGCAATTGGCACAGCAGGCGATGAAGCAGCTCCAGTAGTGGAAATTCCAGAATACACAGGAGCAATTGGTACAGCAGGTGAAGAAGCAGCGCCAGAAGTAGAAGTCCCAGAGTACACAGGAGCAATTGGAACAGCAGGCGACGAGCCAGCTCCAGTAGTAGAAGTTCCAGAGTACACAGGAGCAATTGGAACAGCAGGCGACGAGCCAGCTCCAGTAGTAGAAGTTCCAGAATACACAGGAGTTATTGGTACAGCAGGTGACGAAGCGGCGCCAGTAGTGGAAATTCCAGAATACACAGGAGCAATTGGCACAGCAGGCGATGAAGCAGCTCCGGTAGTGGAAATTCCAGAATACACAGGAGTTATTGGTACAGCAGGTGACGAAGCAGCGCCAGTAGTAGAAGTCCCAGAATTCAAGGGTGGGGTTAATGCTGTTGAAGCAGCTGTTCATGAAGTTCCAGAGTACATTGAAGAAAATGAAGCAGCTGATAAAATCCAACCACCAGTAGTAGAAATCCCAGAATTTACCGGTGGAGTAAATGGTGACGAAGCAGCTGTTCATGAAGTTCCAGAGTACACTGAAGCTATTGGCACAGCAGGTGAAGAAGCAACACCAGTAGTAGAAGTCCCAGAATTCAAGGGTGGCGTTAACGCAGTCGAAGCAGCTGTTCATGAAGTTCCAGAGTACACAGGAGCAATTGGTACAGCAGGTGAAGCTGCTATTCATGAAGTTCCAGAGTTTACAGGTGGAGTGAATGGTGTCGAAGCAGCTGTTCAGGAAGTAAGCCCAGAATTCACAGGTGGTGTCAATGGAGCAGAAGGAGCTATTCATGAAGTTCCAGAGTTTACAGGTGGAGTGAATGGTGTCGAAGCAGCTGTTCAGGAAGTAAGTCCAGAATTCACAGGCAGTGTCAATGGAGCAGAAGCCGCTATTCATGAAGTTCCAGAGTTTACTGGTGGAGTGAATGGTGAAGCAGCAGCTGTTCAGGAAGTAGGCCCAGAATTCACAGGTGGTGTCAATGGGGCAGAAGGAGCTGTCCATGAGATTCCAGAATACAAAGATGAGCAGTCTCTTGTAGCTCTTACTATGTCACAAGATAAGACTTATCAAGCACCTGCAAGTCATCCATACAAACTCCCAGAGACAGGCACTAAAGAAAATGCTGGCCTTGCAGCCGTAGGTGTTGTAGGAGCACTTCTTGGTATGTTTGCAATGGGAAAGAAAAAAGACGACGAATAAGATGATGTAAAAGCATCTAAGTCATAGAGATTGGGCCAAGAGACTAATCTCGATAATAAAAAGCGGACAAAACTAGTTTTCTGATAAACAGAATCTGGTCTTGTTCGCTTTTTTTCTCATGAATCAATTGCGAAAGAAGAAAAGTGAGGATTTTCTACAAAAAATCAAAAGCAAACTAGGGGAATTGCCTCATAAACAAAGGTGATTAAGGCAAGGCCGTACTGACTTGTTTTCAGCGATTTTAAGGAGTCTTAAAATCACTCTAATGTATACAGGGATAAGCTTTCTTTCTCTCCTCAAAAGAGTTATAATAAAGATGAAAATAGGAGAAGAGGAGGAGATAGGATGGCTTATATTGAAATGAAAAACAGCTATAAGAGGTATCATACTGGTGATACAGAAATCGTAGCCAATCGAGATGTCAACTTCGAGATTGAAAAGGGAGAACTAGTCATTATCCTTGGGTCATCTGGTGCAGGGAAGTCAACAGTTTTAAATATTCTTGGTGGTATGGATACAAACGATGAAGGGCAAGTCTGGATTGATGGGACCAATATCTCGAATTTCACTTCTCATCAGAGAACTAACTATCGTAGAGATGACGTTGGCTTTGTCTTTCAATTTTACAACTTGGTTTCTAACTTGACTGCTAAGGAAAATGTCGAGCTAGCTTCAGAAATTGTTGCCGATGCCTTGGATCCTGAGCAGGTTCTCAAGGACGTAGGATTAGGACACCGTCTTAATAACTTTCCAGCTCAGTTGTCAGGTGGTGAGCAACAACGGGTATCCATTGCTCGAGCGGTGGCAAAAAATCCTAAAATTCTCCTTTGTGATGAACCAACGGGAGCTTTGGACTACCAGACTGGTAAGCAGGTTCTAAAGATTCTTCAAGATATGTCACGTAAGAAGGGGGCCACCGTTATCATCGTGACCCATAATGCCTCCCTAGCTCCAATAGCTGATCGGGTGATTCAGATGCATGATGCCAGTGTCAAGAGTGTTGTCCTCAATCCTCAACCACAGGATATTGATGATTTGGAGTACTAAGATGAAAAGAAAGACATATTGGGAAGACCTGCTCCAGTCTTTCACAGGTTCAAAGGGACGGTTTTTATCCATCCTAACTCTGATGATGTTAGGTTCTTTAGCCGTGGTTGGTCTCAAGGTTGCTAGTCCTAACATGGAGCGAACAGCTTGGGCTTATCTAAAAGATACTAATGCGGCAGATATGACCGTCATAGCAGATTATGGTCTAGATCAGGCAGACCAGGAAGAATTACAAACTCTATCAGGAGTAGATGTCGAATTTGGTTATATGACAGATTTGACTCTGGCAAACAGTGAAGATGCCATACGAATCTTTTCAAATACTGATAAGATTTCAAAATTCCAAGTGACCCAAGGACGTTTGCCTGAAAAAGAAGATGAACTAGCCTTAGCGGATTTTTGGAAAGATCGCTATCAGGTTGGTCAAGTCATTCATTTGAGCCAAAAGAAGGGCAGCAATTCTCAGTTGAAGTGGGATAGTTATACCATTACAGGCTTCGTCCACTCTCCAGATATTTTCTCAAAAACGGATATGGGGAGTTCAGCCAGTGGTAATGGGAACTTAGCAGCCTATGGTGTCGTAACTGAAGAAAATTTTAAGAGCTCTGTTTACACGATTGCCCGCCTGCGTTTTGCTAGCCTAACAGATGTCAATCCTTTCTCTAGTGATTACGAAAAGAAGCAAGAGGAAGAAGAGGCAATTCTCAAAGACCTAGTTGCTGATAATGGACAAGCGCGACTAGAGAAAATGAAGAAGGAGGCTCAAGAGTCTCTTGATGAAGGGAAGAAGCAACTGGACGAGGCTGAAAGCAATTTGACAGCTGGCAAGAAACGCCTACAGGATATCGAGAGTCGACTTCAAGCTCAAGAAAATCAAGTGAGCCAACTACCAGAACCACAAAAAAGTCAAGCATCTAGTCAGTTAGGAGAAGCAAAAGAACAACTAAAGCAAGAAAAGGAAAAGCTAAGCCAAGCTGAAACGAATCTGGCGAGCGAAAAGGATAAATGGCAGGCTAGTCAGGATGAGGTCAATGCTCTAACAGAGCCAACCTATCATGTCTACAATCGCAAGAGTTCTCCTACTGGTCAAGGTTACCTCATGTATAGTAACTCGGCTATGAGTATTCGAGCCGTAGGGAATATCTTTCCAGTCGTTCTCTATGCCGTTGCAGCCATGGTTACCTTTACCACTATGACACGATTTGTAGACGAGGAAAGGACCAATGCTGGTATCTTTAAGGCTTTAGGCTACCATAGCAAAGACATCATTGCTAAGTTTGTCATTTATGGTCTGGTTGCTGGAACTCTTGGAACCCTTCTAGGTATTTTGCTTGGTCACTACATCCTAGCACCTACAATTTCGCATATTATTACTGAGCGAATGATTGTTGGAGAGAGTCAGCAGTATTTCTACTGGACCTATAGTTGTTTAGCTCTGGGGCTAAGCTTAGTGGCTAGTGTCCTACCTGCCTACCTTGTATCTCGCAGAGAATTGCATGAAGAAGCAGCGCAATTATTACTACCTAAGCCACCAGTCAAGGGTTCTAAAATTCTCTTGGAGCGGATAACCTTTATCTGGTCACGTTTGAGTTTTACTCAGAAGGTAACAGCCCGCAACATTTTCCGTTACAAACAACGCATGCTGATGACCATTTTTGGAGTTGCTGGTTCAGTAGCTCTCCTCTTTGCAGGACTTGGGATTCAATCCTCTGTGGTTGGAGTGGCAGACAGGCAGTTTAAGGACCTGCAACAATATCAAATGATTCTCTCTGTCAATTCTCGAGCTTCTGATTCTGACAAGGCCAAGCTAGAGGAAAAACTGAAAAGTGATGAAGTAGAAAACTACCGTTTGATTTTTTCCAAACAGATTGAGGAAGACTATGCCGGTAAGGCAGGTGTTCAAACCGTGACCATCATGGTAACGGATCAAGATGACCTAGATCCCTTTGTCCATTTAGAAAAAAATGGGGAGAAACTGAACTTATCAAACGGAGTCATTTTGACTGAAAAATTAGCCCAGTTGGCTGGAGTTTCTGTTGGTGACAATTTTACCATCGATGGGAAAACCTTTAAAGTAGGTGCTATTACCGAGCACTATGTTGGTCATTTTGTATACATGAATCAGGCGACCTATGAGGAGATATACGGTCAAGCACCCAAGATGAATACCTATCTGGTCCAACTCAAGGATAAAAGTGAAGTCAATACCGAAAGAGTCGCAGGAGAATTTATGGACCAGGCGGCTATCAGTGGCCTCGTTCAAAACGCCTCCACCATTCAGCTCTTTGAAAGTTTTGCCAATTCTCTGAATCATACCATGGCGATTTTGGTGCTGGTATCGGTGCTACTAGCTATTGTGATTCTCTATAATTTGACCAACATCAATGTTGCTGAACGGATTAGGGAACTCTCAACCATCAAGGTTCTTGGTTTTCATAACAAAGAAGTGACCCTTTACATCTATCGGGAGACCATCATATTATCACTAATTGGAATGATTGTAGGATTGGTCTCAGGCTTTTATCTCCATCAATTTCTCATTCAGATGATCGCACCTGGAACCTTCCGTTTTCAACCCAAGGTCGGCTGGGAAGTGTATCTCATCCCAATTCTAGCTGTTAGTGTCATCTTGACTATCCTAGGCTTTTTTGTCAATCATTATCTCCGAAAGGTAGATATGCTTGAAGCCCTCAAGTCTGTAGAATAGTTGATCGAGGACAAAAACAAATAAGAAAGCCCTTTGTGGCTTTTTTATTTTCATAAAAATGGTAAAATAGTAAGAGTAGAAATGGAGTTCTAGATATGAAACGAATTGATCAATTTGAAAATAAGAAAGTATTAGTCCTAGGTTTGGCCAAATCTGGTGAATCTGCAGCTCGTCTTTTGGACAAGCTAGGTGCCATTGTGACAGTGAATGATGGCAAGCCTTTTGAGGAAAATCCAGCTGCGCAAAGTCTCTTGGAAGAGGGCATCAAGGTTGTCACTGGTGGACATCCTTTGGAATTATTGGATGAAGATTTTGCCCTTATGGTAAAGAATCCAGGAATTCCTTATAGCAATCCGATGATTGAAAAAGCTCTAGAAAAAGGTATTCCAGTATTGACAGAGGTTGAGTTGGCTTACCTGATCTCAGAAGCACCAATCGTCGGTATTACAGGTTCAAATGGTAAGACTACGACCACGACCATGATTGGAGAAGTTTTGACTGCTGCGGGGCAAAATGGTCTTTTATCAGGGAACATCGGTTATCCTGCTAGTCAAGTGGCTCAAACTGCGACAGATAAGGATACTCTTGTCATGGAGCTATCCTCTTTCCAACTAATGGGAATCCAGGAATTCCATCCTGAAATTGCTGTTATCACCAACCTGATGCCAACACATATTGATTACCACGGTTCTTTTGAAGCCTACGTTGAAGCCAAGTGGAATATCCAAAGAAATATGACAGCGGCTGATTACCTAGTATTGAACTTCAACCAGGAATTGTCTAAAGAACTTGCGAAAAAAACAAATGCGACTGTAGTACCATTCTCAACCCTTGAAAAGGTTGACGGAGCTTATCTTGAAGATGGTCTTCTCTACTTCCGTGGTGAAAAAGTCATGGCAGCTGATGAAATCGGTGTTCCAGGTAGCCACAATGTGGAAAATGCTCTTGCAACCATTGCTGTTGCTAAACTTCGTGGTGTTGACAATGAAACGATTAAGGGAACCTTGTCAGCCTTTGGAGGAGTTAAACACCGTCTCCAGTTTGTAGACCAAATCAATGGGGTTAAATTCTATAACGATAGCAAGTCAACCAATATCTTGGCAACTCAAAAAGCTTTGTCTGGATTTGACAATAGCAAGGTTATCTTGATTGCTGGTGGTTTGGACCGTGGCAACGAGTTTGACGAATTGGTCCCTGATATTACTGGACTTAAGAACATGGTCATTCTCGGTCAGTCTGCAGAACGTGTCAAGCGTGCAGCGGATAAGGCTGGTGTGGCTTATGTCGATGCAACAGATATTGCTGACGCAACTCGAAAGGCTTATGAACTTGCAGAAGAAGGAGATGTGGTTCTCCTCAGTCCTGCTAATGCTAGCTGGGATATGTATGCCAACTTTGAGGTACGTGGAGATCTTTTTATCGACACTGTAGCGGAGTTAAAGGGATAATATGAAAAAAATAGTATTTACAGGTGGGGGAACGGTTGGACACGTTACCCTCAACCTTTTGTTAATGCCTAAGTTCATCGAAGATGGCTGGGAAGTCCACTATATCGGTGACAAAAATGGGATTGAGCATCATGAAATTCTCAAGTCAGGTTTAGATGTCACCTTTCATTCTATTGCAACTGGGAAATTGCGTCGTTATTTCTCATGGCAAAACATGGTTGACGTCTTTAAGGTTGCTTTTGGAATTATTCAATCTCTCTTTATCATGCTACGACTTCGTCCACAAGCCCTCTTTTCTAAGGGTGGATTTGTATCTGTTCCGCCTGTTATTGCAGCGCGAGTATGCAGAGTACCAGTCTTTATCCACGAGTCTGACCTCTCTATGGGATTGGCCAATAAAATCGCCTATAAATTTGCGACTAAAATGTACTCTATTTTTGAGCAAGCATCTAGCCTCACTAAGGTAGAGCATGTAGGAGCCGTGACCAAGGTTTCTGGACCAATTATGGAAGAGCCTGAAGAAATGGTGGATATCCGAACTTCTTTCAATGATAAGCTACCAACTCTTCTTTTCGTCGGAGGTTCTGCTGGGGCGCGTGTCTTTAACCAATTAGTTACAGACCATAAGGAAGAACTGACTAGTCGTTATAATATCATCAACCTAACAGGGGATGCTAGCTTAAATGAACTAAGTTCAAACCTCTACCGTGTTGACTACGTGACTGACCTCTATCAACCGCTCATGAATATGGCTGATGTAGTCATCACTCGTGGTGGTGCCAATACGATTTTTGAACTTCTTGCTATGGCTAAATTGCATGTCATTGTCCCTCTAGGGCGTGAAGCTAGCCGTGGAGATCAGATTGAAAATGCGGCTTACTTTGTGAAAAAAGGCTATGCTGAGGAGTTGCAAGAGGGCGATTTGACCTTGTCTACTTTAGAAGAAAAAGTAAGCAAGCTTTTGACCCACAAAGAAGACTACCAGAACACGATGAAGAATTCTCATGAATTAAAATCTGTGGCGGATTTTTATGCGCTACTAACAAAAGATCTATCATAAGGAAAATCGATGTCAAAGGATAAGAAACAAGAGCCAACTCAAGGCAAGGAATTGTCAGAGTGGCAAAAACGAAATCAAGAATATCTTCAAAAAAAAGCTGAAGAAAAGGCCCAAGCAGATACCAATAAAAAAGAAGTTGCAAAAGCTCCGGAAGAAGAAACCACTTTATCAGAGTGGCAGAAGCAGAACCGTGAATATCTGCGTAAAAAGGCTGAGGAAGAGACCAAGGAAGAACAAGAGTCAGACTTATCTGAAGATACTGAGGAGGAAGAGGATTTAGATTCTAATCCTGAAGAGCAGAAGGAAAGTGCAGAAGACCAGTCCTCGCTTGAAAATGAGGAGGAAACTACTGAGACAGAACAAGTAGAAGAAGAGGACGAAAAATCTGAAGAAACAAAAGTAGAAGAAAAGAAATCTAAGTCTAAGAGAAAGATGGCCAAGCCTTCTATTCCAAGTGTTCATATCTGGCGTGCTGTTACGATTCTAATCCCAAGTTTGCTTGTCTTGTTCTTTTCCATCTATCTTTTGACGCCATACTCAACTTTGAAAAACATAGAGGTTACTGGTACGGTAGAGACCAATGCAGACCAAATCAAAGAGGCTTCAGGGATTCGTGATAGTGATTATACCTTTGGTCTGCTCCTCAATAAAGACAAACATGCTGAGATGATTAAGTCCAATCACTGGATTGAATCTGCTAGCATTCGCTATCAATTTCCGACCAATTTTACCATCCAGGTCAAGGAATACGGGATTGTAGCCTATTATGTTTCTGGAGAGGACCATTATCCGATTCTTTCTAGTGGGACGGTGGAAACCAGTCCAGTTAGTCTAGTCAGTCTTCCAGAAACCTATATGTCTGTACTTTTTAACGATGAGCAGCAAGTCAAAACCTTGATTGAACAACTAGCTGAAATCAGCCCAGAGATTAAGCAGGCGATCAAAACGATTGAATTGGCTCCAACTAGTGTAACTAGTGATCTGCTCAAGATTACCATGTATGATACGGATGAGATTTTGGTTCCTTTATCAGAACTAGGTAAAAAATTACCTTACTATAGTAAGATTAAACCCCAACTAACAGTACCGAGCGGTATTGATATGGAAGTTGGGATCTATAGTTATAGCTTGACGGATAAGGCTTTAGAAGAAGCAAGAATCAAAGCTAAAGAAGAGGAAAAGAAGAAGCAGGAAGAAGAAAAGAAAAAACAAGAAGAGCAAGGGAATCAAACTCAGAGTCAAAATCAAACAACCCAACAATCACAGAGTCGTTAAGCTTAAGATGATTCTGTTGACTTGATGATGAGTCATGTTTTCTACAAGTTCAATCATTGGTTTTTACTTGACAAGTCCCACTTTAAATAATAGAATAGTAAAAAACCTTTAAAGCAGTCCAGAGAGGCAGCTAAGGTTAGACGGTGAAAGGGTGGATTCTACCCATTTTTCGTGGAACCTTGCTGTTGGCAGGTTCCTTTTTTGTAGTCTCTTTGACGGAAGCTGGGCTGATAAGAAAGATAAGAGGAGAAACGCATGCGTGAAAGTCGCCCAGTCATAGCTCTGGATTTTCCAAGTTTTGAAGAAGCCAAGGAGTTCTTAGCCCTATTTCCAGCAGAGGAAAAGCTCTATGTCAAAGTAGGAATGGAAATCTACTATGCTGTAGGACCTGAAGTTGTCCGTTATTTGAAGTCATTAGGACATAGTGTCTTTTTGGATCTCAAACTGCATGATATTCCCAATACAGTCAAATCAACCATGAAAATTTTATCGAACCTGGGAGTTGATATGACCAATGTGCAGGCAGCAGGTGGGGTTGAGATGATGCAAGCAGCGCGTGAAGGATTGGGAGACAAGGGGATTCTCATAGCTGTTACCCAATTAACCTCAACCTCGGAGGAACAAATGCAAGAATGTCAAAATATCCAAACCAGCCTCCAAGAGTCGGTTATCCACTATGCCCAGAAAACAGCTGAAGCTGGTCTAGATGGAGTCGTTTGCTCGGCCCAAGAAGCCAAGCTTATCAAACAAGCAACTCATGAAGACTTTATCTGTCTGACACCAGGGATTCGCCCAAGAGGGACAGAAGCAGGGGATCAGAAACGGGTAGTAACCCCAGGAGAAGCTTACCAGATTGGTAGTGACTATATCGTTGTCGGACGCCCAATCACTCAAGCCACTGATCCAGTAGCAGCTTATTATGCTATCAAGGATGAATGGACACGAGATTGGAAATAATTAGGTACAAAATAAGAACTAAAAGGAGAATCCCATGACACTTGCTAAAGACATTGCCAGCCATCTATTAAAAATTCAAGCCGTTTACCTCAAACCAGAAGAACCTTTTACTTGGGCATCAGGTATCAAGTCACCGATTTATACGGACAACCGTGTGACGCTTGCTTATCCAGATACTCGTAGCTTGATTGAAAATGGTTTTGTGGAAGCTATTAAGGCAGAATTCCCAGAAGTAGAAGTGATTGCAGGAACAGCGACTGCAGGTATTCCTCATGGTGCCATCATCGCTGACAAGATGAACTTGCCATTTGCCTATATCCGCAGCAAACCAAAAGACCACGGTGCAGGAAACCAAATCGAAGGCCGTGTAGCCCAAGGGCAAAAAATGGTCGTTGTTGAAGATTTGATTTCAACTGGGGGCTCAGTTTTAGAAGCCGTAGCTGCTGCCAAACGTGAAGGTGCAGATGTATTAGGTGTCGTAGCAATTTTCAGCTATCAATTACCAAAAGCAGAGAAAAACTTTGCAGATGCTGGTGTCAAACTGGTGACACTTTCAAACTACAGTGAGCTTATCCACCTAGCCCAAGAAGAAGGTTACATCACACCAGAAGGACTTGACCTCCTAAAACGCTTTAAAGAAGACCAAGAAAATTGGCAAAATGCTTAAAAAATAGAAAATCAGGTAGGTACTATGAACTGCTCCCTGTCAAGTGGACAATGAAATAATAAAAAATTAAGCAAGGGCCTTGTTCCTCATTTCAAGAGGAGCAAGGCCTTTGTTGCGCTCTTGAAAACGCTCGTTATTATAAAAGTAGATGTAATCATCAATATCAGCAACAAGTTCCTCAAAAGTCTTATACTTCTTCAAATCATAACACTCCGTTTTAAAGTGTCCAAAGAAGCTCTCAATAGGGGCATTATCAATACATTTACCAACTCTAGATATAGAGCAGTGGTGACCATCCAGTATTCTCGTGTGTGTATACGCTGATTCACGGTTACTATGAATCAGCGAAGTTGCACCTAGATTAGGCTCTATAGCTTTTCCATAACTAAGGGATTATTGTATATAGTCTCTTCCTTGAATTAAGTAATGTTGATGATATAAATCGGGTGTGATATAATGTTTTAGCCCCCTCAATTTAAGGAAGGGAGGTGTTACATATGTTAGAAACTTTACTCACAGTGTTTCTAGCTCCGTTACTGATTAACGTGTTATCTGAGCTTTTTAAGTTATGGCTGAAGAAACGTAAGAAGTAATGGTTAACCCTTTTAGAGGGTAGCAAAAAACCCCATCGGTGACACGGTGGGGCTTTTTTAGTTACATATGCTGTAACTTTACTCACATTGTAAGTTCATTTTAACACAAATCTATCGATATTTCAAGCTTTTGTTTTGATATTTCCTCAGAGGTCATTCCGCCATTTTATAACACCGAAGCCTGTGGTTTGAGTTCGCTCAACTGAAATTAGAACATGCGCTTCTAGATTCCATTCTACAGGAAAGAAATCAACTTTTTTCTAGGGGATTTCCGCCCTCATTTTGGTCTTTTGTGCTAAAATAGACTTATAAATTGAAAATAAGGAATGTTTATGAAATCGGGTAATGGTTTTTGGAAAGGCTGCCTCTATTTTTGGGGAGTTTTGTTATTGCTGGGGCTTCTGCTTCAGTATGCGCTACCTCTTGCAATTTGTGTCTTGCTAGGTTATGGTGGCTATCTACTTTACAAACGTTGGCGCTATCCTCTTTTGCAGGACCGTTCGCTCGACGATCGGATTGAGCTTTTAAAAGCTAGGATTCGCCAGGCGGACAAAGATATTCAGCAACTAGAGGGAACTTTAGTAGAAAAAGGCTCAGAGTCCTATAAGAGTTTGGCCAATCAAGTATTAATTGAACTGCGGGAAATTCGTCAGGAGGCGGAT
Organism: Streptococcus sp. 27098_8_69; assembly: GCF_041432445.1. Classification (NCBI taxonomy): domain Bacteria; kingdom Bacillati; phylum Bacillota; class Bacilli; order Lactobacillales; family Streptococcaceae; genus Streptococcus; species Streptococcus sp. 27098_8_69. Next base: position 39,497 of record NZ_JAPVZO010000010.1, read on the forward strand.
CGTCTCAAGTCCTATATTGATGATGATGTTTACAACCGTATTGACAAAAAGGTTCGTACAGTGCGGGCAACTATCGATGTTCAGCTAGAACGTTTGGATAGAGAAAGTCAGGTAGATCTTGAAAATGCGGAGCCAGAGGAACTAGCTCCAGAATTGTCCCAGACCTTGGCTAATATTGCTATTGACCATCAGGCCATTTTAGACAAGATTGCCACCTCTGCTGAGGGTGATAAGGAAGAATTGACCGCCATCCATACTTTGAAGATGGAGAAATTCCAAACGATTTTAGAAGGCTATTTAAAGATTAAGGCCAATCCTAAAAACTATAATCGGGCAGAAGAACGTTTGCAGCAAGCTAAAGCAGCCATCGAACAATTTGACCTTGAGCTGGACCAAGTCTTGAGAGAACTCAATGAAACAGATATGCGTGATTTTGATATCAGTCTGCGCATCCTAGAAAAAGATCGTAAAGAATAGGTTAGAAATAAAGGAGTAACCATGACAGAATTTAATTTTGATATTGACCAGATTGCCAATAATACGGTAGCTAAGGTGGATAAAACAACCCAAATCATCGAGACCAATACTGGCTCGGACAAGACCTTGACTTTCCTTGAAAAGTTGAGCCCTGAGCAGCAAGAGGGAATCAAGGCGCGCGTGCCTCAGTTAGTAGACCAGTTTGTCACCAATCAAAATGCTCTTTTGGATTTTGGACAATCTGCTGTCGAAGGTGTGAACAATACGGTCAACCGTATCTTGTCAGAACAAAAGAAACTGCAGATTCCCCAAGTGGATGATCTACTCAAAAATACTAACCGTGAGTTGCAAGGCTTTGTCGTCAAATACAAGAATGCTGAAATTGCTGAGTTGGAAGAAAAGCCAAACTTTTTGCAACGCTTGTTTAACAAGAGCAAGAATACCCTACAGGAATTTTACTTTGACTCAAAAACAGTGGAGCAAAAGCTGGATGGCATGGCTGCTGCAGTGGTCAAGCAAGAAGATGTGCTAGCTCGAAATATCGTCTCTGCTGAGATGTTGATTGAGGACAATACCAAATCTATTGAAAATCTAGTGGGAGTGATTTCCTTTATCGAAGCCAGCCAGACAGAAGCTGGCAATCGCGCTGCAGAATTGAAAGCTCAAGCTGACCAACTCGATACAAGTACGGTGGAATACCAGACCAAGTCTCAAGAATTGGCCCGCATGGCAGAAGTAGTCAATACCCTCGAACAACAACATACCGAGTATGTCAGCCGTCTCTATGTTGCCTGGGCCACAACACCTCAGATGCGCAACCTTGTGAAGGTATCATCTGATATGCGCCAAAAATTGGGCATGCTTCGTCGCAATACGATTCCAACAATGAAGCTTTCCATTGCCCAACTTGGTATTTTGCAACAATCAATGAAATCAGGTGTCGTGGCAGATGCCATTGTCAATGCCAACAATGCTGCCCTTCAGATGCTAGCTGAAACCAGCAAGGAAGTGATTCCGCAGATGGAGAGAATTGCTCAAAATCCGACAGTCGCTGTCGAATCTGTTACTAAGCTGGCTGAAAGTCTGGTTGCTCAAAACCAAGGTATCGTTGCTGCCATTGAGTTGGGACGCCAGAAACGTGCCCAACTAGAAACAACCATCGTCAAGTCCGCAGAAATGATTAACGATTCTGTCAAACTACGCGATGAGAAAATCGTCCAAGCCCTTCTAGACCAAGGCAAGGCCGCCCAGAAAGAAGTACAAGAATAATATATAAGTCCCCTGTAAGGTAGATTTGCAGGGGATTTTGCTTGTTTTAGTAGAAGTTTGAAGTCAGGAAATTATTGCTAGATTTAGAGAGAATACCCTAGAAAATCTTTTCGCTACTAGTCTTTTATGATATAATGAAAGGCAGTAAAGGCGCCGTTTTTCAATGTCGCAACGCCTTGGATGAATGAAAAGGAAGAGTCCCTATGGTTTTCAGATTTAAGCAAACAAGTCCCATACAGAGAGCTATATTCGCGTCCACGTACCCAGTTTCAAAACCTGCCAATCTCCTTGGTGGGCTTTTTGCCTGATAGAAGTGGAGGATGGACATGATGTACACTTTATCAAAAGAATTAGAACAAGAACTCATCGTTTCTGCACCTGAGTTACAGCCTAGTTATACTGCCATCGTAGAATACCTAGAGGCTATCAACCAGAAAGAAGCATCTGGAAGCAATTCTCAGGAACTCCAGAACCAGCTTGCTATTCAGCTGAGACGTTTAGAAGATTTGGTGCAGGGTTATATCCAAATAAAGAAGAACCCGCATCACTACCTAGATGCAGATAAAGACTTGACGGCAGGCTATCAAGCCATAAAAGGGACGGAGCAAGCCCTGCTTGAAAAATTGCAACATCTCAATCAAGCAGCCTTGCAGGATTTCCATATCAGCCAGAGACTCTCTCCTAAAGATGAGCTTGCTGTTCCTATAGCAGGCAAAGCCAAAACCAAACAGGAATTGGCTATCGAGCGAGATTTAATCAACCAGCTGACAAAGGGAGAAAGTCAATGGGTGTATCGACCTGAGTTGAATACAGAAGACCTCCTATGGGGAAACTTTTTTGCCAAGCTGGAAGCCAATAATGTCCGCATTTTGCAAGACTATCCCCTTACAAATTCAGAGAAAAATCAAATTAAAAACCAGCTCAATTTCGTCAACTTCTATGAAGCAGCCAAGTGGATAGCAGGAGAAAATGGCATTGCCAAGGTACAGGTTCAACGTGAAGATGCCAGTCTAGGCACCATTCGCTTGGAAGTCTTGTGGAGAAACAATGTCGCTGGTGGCAAATCCAGCTATGAGGTTGTCAACCAAGTCATCACAGGCGGAGAAGGGATTCGTCAGCGCCGTGGAGATGTGACTTTGTTAATCAATGGACTGCCTATGATTCAAATCGAACTGAAAAGCCGTTCTCATCCTTATATGGATGCCTTCCGTCAGATTAAGAAATACGACCAAGAAGGACAGTTCAGAGGCATTTTTTCAAGTCTTCAGATGTTTGTCGTCTCTAATGTCACAGATACTCGCTACATCGCAGCTGCCAAAGCCAACAAGCTAAATGAACGCTTCTTGACCAAGTGGGTGGATAGTGAAAATAGACCCCAGCCTCAGCTATTTGACTTTGCAGAGTCTGTCTTGTCCATACCGAGAGCCCACGAGATGGTCATGCAGTATTCTGTCATCGATGATGACAAGAAGGCCTTGATTTTATTGCGTCCCTATCAGGTTCATGCCATTGAGGCTATACGTGAAGCTAGTCGCAAGCGCCAGTCGGGTTATATCTGGCATACAACTGGTTCAGGAAAGACCCTGACCTCCTATAAGGTTTCGCGCAATCTGCTCCAGATTCCATCCATCGAAAAGACAATCTTTGTGATTGATAGGACAGATCTTGACCAGCAGACGACTAGTTCTTTTCAATCTTATGCAGAGAACGACATGATTGATATCGACGAGACAGATGATACACAGGAATTAGTTAAAAATCTGGCTTCTGATGATCGTCGTGTCGTTGTGACGACCATCCAGAAAATCAACGCCATGATTCGTCAGTTTGATGAAGGCCGTCACCAAAAGGTTTACAATCGTATCAAGCAACTCAAACTTGCCTTTGTCGTCGATGAATGCCATCGCGCAGTGACTCCTGAACGCCAGCGCCACCTAGAGCATTTCTTTACAAATTCTCTCTGGTATGGTTTTACAGGGACTCCTATCTTTACAGAAAATCAACGTGAACAAAAAGGAGACCTTGCTCAGACGACCGAAGAGCAGTATGGTGACTGTCTCCATCAATATACCGTCAAAGAAGCCATTCATGACAAGGCGGTTCTTGGATTTAATGTGGAGTATCAGACAACCATGCCTGGTTGGGCAGAAGATGAGATTGACGAGGAGCGCTATGATGACGAAGGCCACATGCTTGCGGTTTTAGATGCCATTCTCAATCGCTCAAGACGCAAACTCGGTTTCCAAAATGGGGTAGGGAAAACCTACGAAGCCATTTTGACCGTCAAAAGCATTGCCCGTGCGCAGGCCTATTATAACCTGATTAAGCAAGTCAAAAATGGAGAGAAGTCTCTAAGTATCTCAGAAAAAGTTAAAAAGGTCTTGCCAGACTTTCCTAAGGTTGCCATTACCTATTCTGTGACAGAAAATGAAGCAGACTCCTATGTTAACCAAGCCTACATGGAGGAGAGTTTAGAAGACTACAATGCTATGTTTGGCACCCACTTTAGCCTAGCAACCATTGCTTCCTACAATAGTGACCTCAACGACCGTCTGGCCCGTAAGAAAGAACGCTTTGCCTTTCGTGAGGAACAGTTGGACCTGGTTATCGTTGTGGACCGCTTGTTGACGGGCTTTGATGCCCCTTGCCTATCGACCCTGTTCATGGATCGTCAGCCCATGAAACCCCAGCATATCATTCAGGCCTTTTCACGAACCAATCGCCTCTTTGATGAAGGCAAGAAATTTGGTCAAATCGTCACCTTCCAAACGCCTGACCGCTTTAAAGAAAAGGTGGATGAAGCTCTGAGCCTCTACTCAAATGGGGGTGAAACTAGTGTCTTAGCCCCAGAATGGCAGGAGGAGAAGGCCAAGTTTCTTGAGAAGGTTCATCAACTACTAGCCATCGCTCCAAGTCCAGAGCAGGTGCCTGATTTGGATACAGCGACAGATGCAGAATTAAAACGCTTTGCCAAGGCCTTTCAAGAATTTGACAAGCTCCTATCCTCTATACAAGTCTATTCGGACTATGATGAGAAAGTCATCCTCAGAGAAATTGGTCTCAGCCTCGAAGATATCGAGAACTTTGCCGGCCAATATCAAAATGTCATCGAAGAGCTTCGCAGACGCAGAAAAGAAGATCAAGAAGATGAAGGTGTGCTGCTGGATATCGAGTATGAGCTCGAATCTATCCGCACTGACGAGATAAACTATCACTATATCCTCTCTCTCATCCAAGCTCTGATTGAAAATCGGGAAAACCTCATTGGTAAAAAGGAAAAGAGTCTGGTAGATAACTATATCGAAGATTTGAACAAATCCAATCCCAAGTTATCCAACCTCATCTCCAACCTCTGGCAGGATGTCCAAGCTGATGCTAAGAGCTATCAGGGGCAGTCTATCATCCATAAGTTGGATGAGATGATTGAACTAACAACCCAGAAAAAGATTCGTGAAACGGCAGATTATTGGCAGATAGGGGAGGATGAACTCCAGTTCGTAGTGGACAACTACCGCATCGGACGCGACAAGCAAAATGGTGAAAAAGCCATCACGGAGTCTCAGGACTATCTGTCCTATAAGGAAACCCACGGAGACAAGGCACTGCCAAAACTCAAATACAAAAAAGCCCTCAAAGAGGACTATATGCGCATGATTTCAGAGGATATCTTACCACTAAGGGGAAGATAAAATTCCGATTTGACTTTTCTTATTTGCTAGATGTTTAACTTTATCCTGTCAAATCAGCCTATCTATTGTTTCAAAATAGATAAAAATGAAGAATAGATATCAAAAAAGAAAATCTAAAGTGTAGAAATAGGAAAATGGAGTAATAGAAAGAAGGAGCATTATGGAGAAATTATTTATTATTGGAAATGGTTTCGATATAGCACATGATTTGAAGACGAATTATTTATATTTCAAAAAGTTTGTTTATCAACAGGCCTATGGCAAAGATGAGTTATTGGAGTCGTTGCAAAGTGAAAATGCCATTAAATTATATCTAAATAGGGTTGATGAAGAAATATTATTCGAAGAAATAGATGATTATGATATTCTTGAAAAGCAAATGGCGCTAGAAGATGCCCCATATCCAGATGATGTAGATTTTTACAAGTTGTTGTATCAGTTGATGGGTCAAATTACAGAAACTGAGAAATTTTGGTCTGATTTTGAAGAGAAATTAGCAGATTTTAATAAAGTGTCTATTGATACCATGGATTTTGTGGATAGTGATGGTGATTTGAATGGTTCTTTGATGGCTAATAATGCTAATGAGATAGGAGAAATTCTAGCTAAATATATAGATTATTCTTTAAATAAATTATTTAAATTGTGGATAGAAGAGACATATTCTGATTGGAAGGATAGAATTCTGACTAAAGGTGAAGAATCATACTCTAAATTATTAAAAGATACAGTTTTGAAAAATTCTGATGCATTATTTATCAATTTCAATTATACAAAAACGTTAGAGGATTTATATAGAATTCCTGAAGAGCGAGTTTTTCATTTACATGGAGTTATTGGTGGAGAAAAATTTATTTTTGGACATGGTTTTGATGATGAAGTAAATGATTTCAATCCTTTAGATGTAGCAGCGTACCTTGAAGAGGTTGTTATGAAGTTAAAGAAACCAGTTGACAATGTATTATCTAATTATGATGAACTTTTTGAAAGATTATCTTCTGTCAAAGAAATTTATTTCATCGGTTTTGGAATTCGTTCAGAACAAAGATGGGTAGACAGTCCATATTTAAAAGCAATATTTAAGGAGAATCCAAATGCAGATATTTTACTTGATAGTTATTACCGATTTGGAAATATAGTACAAATAAAAAGAACTCTGAAAAAATTAGGTGCAGATAAAGCATATAAACTAAGATTGATAGATACAAGGGACAATCAATTGTTATAAGGAGGAGATATATGACAAAACAACCAAGTTATCGCTTTGCGGGATATGCCGAACCTTGGGTAGAGAAGAAGTTGGGGGAAACTGAAACTCTTTTTACAGATGGCAACTACGGAGAAGCTTATCCATCAGAGAAAGACCTTACTACTAGTGAAAATGGTGTCCCTTTTTTAAGAGGTAGTAATCTTGTAAATGGAGTTTTGGATGAGACTAATGCAAATTATATAACTCATGAAAAACATGAAGAATTGACGTCTGGTCACATTGAATTGGATGATATTATTTTAGCAGTGAGAGGATCATTAGGAGCTATTGGATACGCTAAAGATGAGAATGTTGGATGGAACATCAATTCACAGCTCGCAATTATTCGGACTAATAAAAATGAAGCTAAAGGGGACTTTTTTTTACAATTTTTTATTAGTACAAAAGGGCAAAAAGAATTGTTATCGAGAAATACTGGAACGGCATTAAAGCAGTTACCACTTAAGCAACTAAAAGATATCCCAGTCCCCCTCCCCTCCCTCCCCGAGCAAACTGTCATTGGTTCTTTCTTCCAAGATATTGACCAGCTTATTAGCCTTCAACAGTGTAAGTTAGAGGTGCTCAAAGAGCAGAAGAAAACCTACCTCAAGCTCCTTTTCCCAGCCAAAGGACAAACCAAACCAGCTCTTCGCTTCGCAGGATTTGAAGATGAGTGGAAGGAAGTGAAGTTGGGGGAAGTTACGGATAGATATGATAATTTAAGAGTTCCAGTTTCAGCAAATGAAAGGGTTTCTGGGGATACTCCATATTATGGGGCTAATGGGATACAGGATTATGTAGATGGTTATACACATGATGGCGAGTTTATTCTTATTGCCGAAGATGGCGCAAGTGATTTAAAAAATTATCCAGTACAATATGTAAATGGAAAAGTTTGGGTAAATAATCATGCTCATGTTATTCAAGGTAAAAATGACTTGATAAACAATTTGTTTTTATTATTTGCAGTAAAACAAATTAACATTGAACCTTTTCTAGTAGGAGGAGGAAGAGCGAAGCTAAATTCGGATATAATGATGAAGCTCCCTCTACATCTCCCAACCCTCCCTGAGCAACAAGCTATCGGTTCTTTCTTCCAAGACCTAGACAAGGCCATTTCCAAGCAAGAGGAAAAAGTCAACCAGCTCAAAGAAAGCAAACAAACCCTACTCAAAAAAATGTTTATCTAAGATGACAAGACCGTTAAAAGCATAGTATAGTAACCCGTTTTTAAAAGACTTCATCTTAATAACTAGATGTAAAATGAGCGCGAACGAAGTGAGCCTTTAGAAGATATTTTCCGCCATAGTGGTATCCTATACAATAACAAAGTTATTGTATAGGACGGGATTTTTGAGACTCTGGGCTCAAAAATTAGGGATGAAATTCCGAAGGAAGTTGCTCCCGTCCGCACTATTTAAGGAAAATATAAAAAAGAAAAATATTTTAAAACATGGAATACTACTCACAACATAAATTGATAGGAGACCCTATGTCACAAACAGATTTATCAAGAGAACTCTACCAATCCCTCTGGAATGCGGCAGATATCCTGCGTGGCCAGATGGAAGCCAATGAATACAAGTCCTACCTCTTGGGCTTGATTTTCTACAAGTACCTATCCGACAACATCCTCCAAGCCGTCTGTGATAACTTGGACGAGACCTTTGAGTCCTTCCAGCAAGCCCAGCTTCTCTATGAGGAAAACTTTGCGGATGCAGATGTCCGTGAAGACCTCATTGAGGTCTTAAATGACGAGCTGGGCTATGTGATTGAGCCTTCTTTGACCTTTACCAATCTGGTTCAGTCTATCCATGAAGGCACCTTCCAGCTAGAATCCCTAGCCCAAAGTTTCCGTGATATCGAGCAGGCCAATGAAAAATTTGAAAATCTCTTCGAAGATATCGACCTCTATGCGAAAAAGCTAGGTAACACCCCGCAAAAGCAAAACAAGACCATCTCTGAGGTTATGAAACAGCTCAACGACCTCAATGTCTCTGGTCATGCTGGTGATATCTTGGGTGATGCTTATGAGTACCTGATTGGTCAATTTGCCAGTGATTCTGGGAAAAAGGCTGGAGAGTTCTATACACCTCAAACAGTCTCTCACCTCATGACTCAGATTGTCTTTGCAGGGCGGGAGCATCAAAAGGGGATGTCGGTTTACGACCCGACCATGGGTTCTGGTTCCCTCTTGCTCAATGCCAAGCGCTATAGTAAGCAAGCTTCGACAATTTCTTACTACGGTCAAGAATTGATTACTTCGACTTTCAACCTTGCTCGTATGAATATGATGCTTCATGGGGTTGCGATTGAGAACTATCACCTCAGTAACCACGACACCCTAGACGAAGATTGGCCGACTACCGAGCCGACAGACTTTGATGGGGTTTTGATGAACCCACCTTATTCGCTTAAGTGGTCAGCAGATAGTGGCTTCCTGCAAGATCCTCGCTTTTCAAGCTATGGAGTTCTTGCACCTAAGTCCAAAGCAGATTTTGCCTTCCTCCTTCACGGTTTTTACCACCTCAAGCATAATGGTGTCATGGCTATCGTTCTTCCTCACGGAGTCCTTTTCCGAGGAGCAGCCGAGCAAAAGATTCGCCAGCACCTGCTAGAAGAAGGCGCTATTGATACAGTTATCGGCTTGCCAGCAAATATCTTCTACAATACCTCTATCCCGACAACCATTATTATCCTTAAAAAGAATCGCACTAACAAGGATGTCTTCTTTATCGATGCCTCAAAAGAGTTTGAAAAAGGGAAAAATCAAAACAATATGACCGAAGACCATATTGCCAAGATTTTGGAGACCTATCAAAAACGTGAGAATGTCGAGAAGTTTGCCCATCTAGCCAGCTTTGAAGAGATTGTAGAAAATGACTACAACCTTAACATTCCGCGCTATGTCGATACCTTTGAGGAAGAACCAGTTGTTCCCCTAGCCGACCTCGCAGACCAGCTCGCAGAGATTGATAAAGAGATTGGAGAGGTAGAAGTCAGACTCGCACACATGCGCAGCCAGCTAGTAGGTACAACACCAGAAGCTCAAGCAGAATTAATCGCCTATCTCGAAAAATTGAAAGAAATTTAGAGAGTAGGGGAAGAATGAAAACATCTCGTATAGATTGTACGAGGTGTTTTTGTATTTCGTTGTATTACACATCATGTATAATATAGGTGAAAAATGACGACATCGGTTAAGTAGAGTGCTAAAATCACCTGATTCAAATCAGTTTTACAAAAAAGATTGTAGGATAAGTAGAGTTTGGATGAAATCTATTGATTTTGGACTTCTTTTAATGCATGAAAACTCCCCCTATAGTTTCTAGTGAATTTATGTTTTTTCACTGTCTACTATAAGGGGAGTGTATTACATCAGTTATCTGATTTCTTTTTGTGATTTCATTGGATGTTAGTCAACTTTTCCGCCTTCAACAACCAAATCATCTGCTTTAGCAGCGTCACCGTAGGTTGGGTGAAGTGTTTTTTCATAGGCCTTGTGGAAGAAGTTTTCCTTACCTAATTTTTCAATATCTTTATTGATGAAGTCTAGCAATTCTTGGTTGCCTTTTTGAACTGCTGCCGCAATGGTATCTGGATCACCGAGGGAAGTAATTCCTACTTCAAATCCTTTATTTTCGAGCGCCCAAGCTAGGACTTCAGTATTGTCAGTAGAAAAGGCATCTCCACGTCCGTCAAGAAGGGCTTGGTAGGCATCGCTATATTGATCGTATTTTTGGAGTTTTACTTCTGGGTGATTTTTCTCAAAGTAAGTTTCAGCAGTGGTTCCTTTTGTAACGATCAAGGTTTTGCCTTCAAGTTCTTTAACGTCCTTGATAACTTTATCTTTTGGTGACACAACACCAAGAGAAACTTTCATGTATGGAAGGGCAAAGTCAACTTGTTTCTTACGTTCGTCTGTAACTGTAAAGTTGGCAAGGGTGATATCAACCTTGTTAGAAATCAAGTATTCAGCACGGTTGGCAGCATCCACAGAAACGTATTTGACCTTGACACCTAGGTCTTGTGCCAATTGGTTCCCAAGCTCAATATCGTAACCTTGGTAAGAACCATCGTTGTCAACATAGCCAAAAGGTTTCTTGTCTCCAAATACGGCGATTCGAAGTTCACCGCTTTTTTTGATTTCATCAATAGTGCGAGCCTTAGCAGTCGTTTTACCAGATGAAGCATCAGAGCTTCCACCTGAGCTACAAGCTGTGACAAAGATAAGTGCAAAGGAAAGTGCCAAAACAGTTAAGAGTGGTTTTAGTAGTTTCATAAAAAATCTCCTTTATAGATATGAGCCAAACTGGCTAAAGTCAAAGACGTTTAAAAATTCTTGTGCTCGTTTGGTTTGTGGATTTGTGAAGAAGTCTTGAGCAGTTCCTTCTTCGGCGATTTTCCCTTGGTCGAGGAAGATAATGCGGTCCGCAATGGCTTGGGCAAACTGCATTTCATGGGTTACCAGGATCATAGTACGCCCTTCTTGGACTAAGTCATTGATAAGTTCCAAAACCTCACGCACCATTTCTGGATCTAAAGAAGCAGTCACTTCGTCAAAGAGGATAATTTCTGGATGCATGAGGAGGGCACGGACGATAGCAACCCGTTGCTTCTGTCCACCAGATAATTGACGAGCAAAGCTATGTTGTTTATCCAACAATCCGACACGTTCTAGTAGTTGTAGGGCTTCTTCTGTTACTTCTTTCTTGTCGCGTCCTTGAGCCTTGATAGGGCCTAAGATAAGATTTTGAAGGACATCCAAGTGAGGAAAGAGTTCATAACTTTGAAAGACCATACCGATTTTTTGGCGAACCAAGTGAAAATCTTTTTTATTTTCAACGATGGACTGGCCATCCAGCAGGATATCTCCTCCTTGAATACTTTCTAAACCATTGAGGCAACGAAGAAGGGTGCTTTTCCCACAACCAGATGGTCCTAGGATGACGACAACTTCTCCCTTTTTGATATCTAGAGAAAGTCCTTGGAGGATAGGATTGTCTCCGAAGGATTTTTTTAGTTCCTTGATTTCTAAAATAGTTTCAGACATTTAATTCCTCCAATGTTTTTCTAAGTGAGTAGATAGTTTGGAAATAGGGAAGCAAACCGCGAAATACAAGACTAGGATGGTTCCATAAATCCAAAAGGAAGCTGTTGGGATCGTCAAACGATTGCTATCGATGATTTGTTGCCCAACCTTGGTAACTTCAACAACCCCAATCAAAACAACCAAGGAAGTCGTTTTAATCATCCGAGTGACAAGATTGATAGCTTGTGGTAACAGTCTTCTCAAGACCTGAGGGATAATGATGTAGTAGTAGAGTTGCACTTTAGTTAAGCCAAGTGCTTGTCCGCTCTCAAACTGATGCTTAGGAAGAGAAGTGATAGCTCCACGAACCAAGTCCCCCATCTCAGCTGTTCCCCAAAGAGTGAAAACGATAATAGCAGAAGTCTCACCTGAGATATTGATATTAAAGTTTCTCGCCAAGCCAAAGTAAACGATAAAAAGGAGCACTAGCTGAGGCATGATACGGATAAATTCTAGATAAAAGCGTGTCAAGAAGCGAACGACTCTAGAATGAGAGGTCATGATAATTCCCATAACCGTTCCGAAAATCATGGATAAGAGGACAGACAGGATAGAAATCCCAATCGTGACTCCCAATCCCTGTAAAATTCTCAGGAGATTATTTCCCTGAAAGAGTACTTGCATTCCCGAATCCTGCATGACGGAGCCTCCTTTCTATCCAGCTAAAGACTAGTGAAATAGGTAGAAGCATGATAAGGTAAGCAACCACCAACATGGCTAGCGCAATATCTGTCTCATAGTAGAGTCCAATCAGGTCCTTAGCAACGTACATAAGATCAGCAAGGGCAACCGCTGAAAAGACAGAAGTTTCCTTGATCAGGAAAATGACATTGGCACTAAAGGACGGTAGAGCCACCGCAGTCGCTTGTGGAAGAACTACGTAGCGAAAGACCTGAAAAGGTGTAAGCCCAATGGCTAAACCAATCTCATGCTGGGTTTGACTGACAGCTTCTAGTCCACTTCGGAAGGATTCCGCCATGTAGGAACCACCTAAAAAAATCAGTCCCAGTGTTGCACAGACTTCTGAAGAAAGAACAATCCCTATTCGAGGTAGGCCGAAGTAGAGAAAGAAAAGTTGTATCAAAAGGGGTGTATTTCGTGAAAGCTCGATATAGGCTGTTGCCAACTGGGAGAAAACAGGAAGGCGGTAATGCCGGATGACGCTGACGATGAGCCCCAGCAAAAAAGAACCTAGAATTCCCCAAACTGCAATATGCAAGGTCAAAAAGAATGCCTCTTGATAAAGTGGTAGATATTGTTCAACAATAGACCAATCCAAACTAAAACCTCCCATCTAGAAATGATAAAAACATTGTAGCATTAAAAGGGAGCTTTGGATAATATGTATTTTCTATCACAATGATAGACAAAATCTATTGGAAAGAGAAATTTAAAATTTTAAGGAAATTTAGTTGACAAACGTAGATTTTGAGAGTATACTGATATTTGTAATTGACAAATGTAGATTTTGGAGGAGATGACAATGCAGATTTCGGATGCAGAATGGCAGGTCATGAAGATTATCTGGATGCAGGGGGAGCAGACTAGTACTGATCTGATAAAAGTATTAGAGAAAAGGTTCAGTTGGTCCAAATCCACTATCCAGACACTCTTGGCACGTTTGGTGGAAAAAGAATGTTTGACTCGGGAAAAGCAGGGCAAGTCCTTTATTTATTCAGCTCTGTTGACGCAGGAAGATAGTAGGAAGTTACTTGTCCAAGATATCAAAGATAAGCTTTGTTCTCGAAGGATTAAGCAGTTACTAGCTGATTTGATTGAAGAATGTGATTTTACCCTAGCTGACTTGGAAGGCTTGGAAGAAGTGATTGCTGAGAAAAAAGCAAGTGCTGTGGCAGAAGTAAGATGTAATTGTATGTAAAGGAGACGCTATGTTAAATCTATTTGTATCTATTATTGTTTTAGGAATGATTGCTTTTATCCTCTTTTGGTTTTTCAAAAAACCGCAAGAAGATGCTAAGAGAGCCCAACAAAAAAATGGCTATCAGGAAATTCGAGTGGAAGTCATGGGGGGCTACACTCCAGGAACCATTATCCTCAAAAAATCGCAACCTGCTCGCATTATTTTTGATCGAAAAGATCCTTCACCTTGCTTGGACCAAATCGTTTTTCCAGACTTTGGAGTGCATGCAGATCTGCCTATGGGAGACCAATATGTGGTTGAAATCACTCCTGAAGAAGCAGGTGAGTATGGTTTCTCTTGTGGCATGAATATGATGCACGGTAAGATGATTGTAGAATAGGAGAATGATATGACTGAAATTGTAAAAGCAAGTCTTGAAAATGGTGTTCAAAAAATCCGTATCACGGCAGACAAAGGCTACCATCCAGCCCACATTCAACTGCAAAAAGGGATTCCTGCTGAGATTACCTTTCATCGTGTGACACCTTCAAACTGTTATAAAGAAATTCTCTTCGAAGAAGAAGGGATCCTAGAACCAATCGCTCAAGATGAGGAAAAACTCATTCGTTTTACTCCTCAAGACCTAGGTGAGCATGAATTTTCATGCGGCATGAAGATGCAAAAGGGGACCTACACCGTTGTTGAAAAAACTAAAAAGTCTCTCAGTCTTTTACAGCGTTTTTGGATTACTAGTATCTTTACTGTGCCTCTTGTGATTCTCATGATTGGGATGTCTACAGGAGGAATTAGTCACCAAGTCATGCGTTGGGGCACCTTTTTAGCCACAACACCCATTATGCTGGTAGCTGGAGTTCCATATATCAGAAGCGCCTGGGCTAGTTTTAAAAAGCACAATTCCAACATGGATACCTTGGTTGCTCTGGGAACCCTAGTGGCCTATTTCTATAGCTTAGTTGCCCTCTTCACTGGTCTGCCCGTTTACTTTGAAAGTGCTGCATTTATCCTCTTCTTCATTCTTTTGGGAGCAGTTTTTGAGGAAAAAATGCGAAAAAATACTTCGCAGGCAGTCGAAAAATTATTAGACCTACAAGCAAAAACAGCAGAGGTTTTGCGTGATGATGTTTATGTTCAAATACCTCTAGAACAAGTCAAAGTTGGGGATCTCATTCGCGTTCGACCAGGTGAAAAAATTGCCGTTGATGGGATTGTCTTAGAAGGTGAAACGAGTATTGATGAATCAATGGTGACTGGGGAAAGTATTCCAGTCGATAAATCAGTTGGAGATGCTGTTATTGGGTCAACTATCAATAATAGTGGTACGATCATCTTTAGAGCTGAAAAAATAGGTTCCGAAACCATGTTGGCTCAGATTGTAGACTTTGTGAAGAAAGCGCAAACGAGTCGTGCTCCTATTCAAGATTTGACAGACAAGATTTCTGGGATTTTTGTACCAGCAGTTGTCATATTAGGACTCCTTACTTTTTGGATCTGGTTTGTTTTTCTTGGTGAAAGTTTTGTAACGTCGCTTCTCTATGGTGTTGCAGTCTTGATTATTGCCTGCCCTTGTGCTCTAGGACTTGCGACACCAACAGCCCTTATGGTTGGAACAGGACGAAGTGCCAAGATGGGGATTCTTCTCAAAAATGGTACAGTTTTACAGGAAATCCAAAAAGTCCAAACAGTTGTTTTTGATAAGACAGGAACCTTGACCGAAGGGAAGCCAGTAGTGACAGATGTTATTGGTGATGAAAGAGAAGTGCTAAGTTTGGCTGCTTCATTGGAAGATGTATCTCAACACCCGCTAGCTCAAGCTATTGTTAATCGTGCTTCTGAACTAGGAATTAGCCTTTACCCAGTGGAAAACTTCCAAGCCTTGCATGGAAAAGGTGTGACTGGGATTATTAATAGTAAACAAGTCTTGCTTGGGAATGCAAAACTCTTAGATGATCTTGCTATTCCACATGATTATCAAGAACGATTTGATTTGCTTGAGAAAGAAGCGAAAACAGTTGTCTTCTTATCAGTAGATGGTGAATTAAAAGGCTTAATTGCCTTGCAGGATGTCCCTAAGGAAAATGCCAAAGAAGCTATTGCTAAATTGAAAAAACGTGGTCTTAGAACGGTCATGCTTACCGGAGATAATGCTGGAGTAGCGCATGCGATTGCAGAGCAAATTGGAATCGAAGAAGTGATCGCAAATGTCTTGCCAGAGGAAAAGGCACATGAAATTCACAAGCTTCAAAAGAATGGCAAATTGGCCTTTGTCGGCGATGGCATCAATGATGCGCCGGCCCTCAGTGTAGCGGATGTCGGAATTGCCATGGGTTCTGGGACAGATATTGCCATTGAATCCGCAGACCTTGTCCTTACAACCAACAATTTATTAGGATTGGCACGTGCTTTTGATATGAGTAAGAAGACCTTTAATCGTATTCTACTCAATCTTTTCTGGGCTTCTATCTATAACCTCATTGGTATTCCGATTGCAGCAGGAGTATTTTCTGGTCTTGGTTTGGTACTCAATCCAGAACTTGCAGGATTAGCCATGGCCTTTAGTTCAGTCTCTGTTCTGATCAGCTCTCTGATGCTTAATTTTACTAAAGTCGATTAAAAAGGCGGTCTTAACCGCTTTTTTGCTATTCTAAAACAGATTTTCAAAACGTTTTCAAATTGTACTGTAATAGAGAATGAAAGTTTCTGAGCACATTCTTATGAAACTATAAGTAAATGTGATAAATTAGGAGTGTAAATTTACTGAATCGTTTTCAAAAAACATATAAAAGCGCTTTTATTATTCATCAAATTAACTTTTAAGGAGAGTTATCATTATGACTCAAGGGAAAATTACTGCATCAGCAGCAATGCTTAACGTATTGAAAACATGGGGCGTAGACACTATCTACGGTATCCCATCAGGAACACTCAGCTCACTTATGGACGCTTTGGCTGAAGACAAAGATATCCGTTTCTTGCAAGTTCGTCACGAAGAAACAGGTGCTCTTGCAGCGGTTATGCAGGCTAAATTTGGCGGATCTATCGGTGTTGCAGTTGGTTCAGGTGGTCCAGGTGCGACTCACTTGATCAACGGTGTTTACGATGCAGCTATGGATAACACTCCATTCCTCGCTATCCTTGGATCACGTCCTGTTAATGAACTCAACATGGATGCCTTCCAAGAATTGAACCAAAACCCAATGTACAACGGTATCGCTGTTTACAACAAACGTGTAGCTTACGCAGAGCAATTACCAAAAGTTATAGACGAAGCTTGCCGTGCTGCCGTTTCTAAAAAAGGTCCAGCCGTTGTTGAAATTCCAGTAAACTTTGGTTTCCAAGAAATCGACGAAAACTCATACTACGGTTCAGGTTCTTACGAGCGTTCATTCATCGCTCCTGCTTTGAATGAAGTTGAAATCGACAAAGCTGTTGAAATTTTGAACAACGCTGAACGTCCAGTTATCTACGCTGGTTACGGTGGTGTTAAAGCTGGTGAAGTAATCACTGAATTGTCACGTAAAATCAAAGCACCAATCATCACAACTGGTAAAAACTTTGAAGCGTTCGAATGGAACTACGAAGGTTTGACAGGTTCTGCTTACCGTGTTGGTTGGAAACCAGCCAACGAAGTGGTCTTTGAAGCAGACACAGTTCTTTTCCTTGGTTCAAACTTCCCATTTGCTGAAGTTTACCAAGCATTCAAAAACACTGAAAAATTCATCCAAGTGGATATCGACCCTTACAAACTTGGTAAACGCCACGCCCTTGACGCTTCAATCCTTGGTGATGCAGGTCAAGCAGCACAAGCTATCCTTGATAAAGTAAACCCAGTTGAATCTACTCCATGGTGGCGTGCAAACGTGAAGAACAACCAAAACTGGCGTGATTACATGAACAAACTCGAAGGTAAAACTGAGGGTGAATTGCAATTGTATCAAGTTTACAATGCAATCAACAAACATGCTGATCAAGACGCTATCTACTCAATCGACGTAGGTGACACTACTCAAACATCTACTCGTCACCTTCACATGACACCTAAGAACATGTGGCGTACATCTCCACTCTTTGCGACAATGGGTATTGCCCTTCCTGGTGGTATCGCTGCTAAGAAAGACAATCCAGATCGCCAAGTATGGAACATCATGGGTGACGGTGCATTCAACATGTGCTACCCAGACGTTATCACAAACGTTCAATACGACCTTCCAGTTATCAACGTTGTCTTCTCAAATGGTAAATATGCCTTCATCAAGGACAAATACGAAGACACAAACAAACACTTGTTTGGTTGTGACTTCCCTAATGCTGACTATGCGAAAATCGCTGAAGCGCAAGGTGCTGTAGGAATTACAGTTGACCGTATCGAAGACATCGATGCAGTTGTTGCAGAAGCTGTTAAATTGAACAAAGAAGGTAAGACAGTTGTGATCGATGCCCGCATCACACCACACCGTCCACTTCCAGTAGAAGTACTTGAATTGGATCCAAAACTTTACTCAGAAGAAGCTATCAAAGCCTTCAAGGAAAAATACGAAGCTGAAGAGCTTGTACCATTCCGCCTCTTCTTGGAAGAAGAAGGGTTGCAATCACGCGCAATCAAATAATTCTGCTCGTCGAAAATCAAATGTAAACTGCGTTATCTTCACCTTGCCGTACTCCAGTACTGCCTGCGGTTCGATGCCTTGTTTATTCTTTGATTTTCTTAGAGCAGAACTTGAAAAGATCGGAGAAATCCGGTCTTTTTATGGAGGATAGTAAATGAATTTAAATCAATTAGATATTATCGTTTCAGATGTTCCCCAAGTCTGTGCTGAACTGGAGCGTATCTTGGATAAGAAGGCAGACTATGTTGATGATGGTTTTGCTCAGTTCACGATTGGCAGTCACTGCCTCATGTTATCACAAAATTATTTGATACCTTTGGAAAATTTTCAGTCAGGAATCATTCTACACATTGAAGTTGAATATTTGGAACAGAATCAAAAGCGTGTGAAAGAATTAGGGATTGAGATTTTACATGGGCCAGTTGTAACTGATTGGGGAACAGAATCCCTGCTAGTAAGTGGCCCTGCTGGTCTAGTGATTGATTTTTATCGTATGAAATAAGTGAGATTAGTCATTTTAAGACAACCTTAATTATTCTTAATACAGAATGTGAGAATATGAACTATTGAAAGATCGGAGCAACCCGGTCTTTTTGTTTATTAAAGATTGCATATAAATATTTGACGGCGTTTTCTGAAAATCTTATAATAAAAATGTAATAATAGAAAATGTGACTGATATGGAAAGGAGAAATATTTTTTAAATAGTTGTAGTAAGAGGGATTTCTTATTTAGAAAGAGAATGATAAGGGCATTCAGTCCACTGCTCGACTTTATGGATCTGAGAAACTTTATAATATAGTCACATAATGGTCAATGAAACTTGAGATTAAAAGTATCTCAATATGTAGATATTAGGAGGAAAGATATGGAAAAAAAGGATATTTATCTAATCTGTGTGACCATGATTATCTGTTCAATTATTTTAGGAGTGATTATAGGAAGTTTTATTCTTCATGGTTTGGAAGATATTGCTGCAATAATTAGCCATGGCTTGCTGACAATCAATCAATCGATTAAGTAACAAGAGGTATTAAATTTCTTACATTTTGATGACTAAACATATCGGAGCCATCCGGTCTTTTTATCTTGTACGAGAGCAACAGCTACCTTAGAATAGGTTCAGTTTTTCATAAGATCTGGTAGGATTTTGGAAAGAGAAGGGGATAATGGTATACTAGAACTAGTAAAAAAAGCGAGGTAAAGTGATGAAAGATAAATTGCAATTTCCAGAAGGGTTCCTATGGGGTGGTGCAACCGCAGCTAATCAATGTGAGGGAGCTTATAATCTAGATGGTCGAGGTCTGGCTAACGTCGATGTGGTACCCATTGGACCTGACCGTGAAGCCATTATCACAGGTCAGAAAAAGATGTTTTCGTTTGAGGAGGGCTATTTTTACCCAGCTAAGGAAGCCATTGATATGTACCATCATTACAAGGAAGATATCGCTCTTTTTGCGGAGATGGGCTTTAAAACCTATCGACTTTCCATTGCTTGGACTCGGATTTTTCCTAAGGGAGATGAAGCAGAGCCAAATGAAGCTGGTTTAGCCTTTTATGAGGATTTGTTTAAGGAATGTCACAAGTATGGAATCCAACCGCTGGTGACCATCACGCATTTTGATTGTCCGATGCACTTAATTACGGAGTATGGTGGTTGGCGCAACCGTCGTATGTTGGACTTTTACGCAAATCTCTGTCGCACCCTTTTTACCCGTTACAAGGGCTTGGTTAAGTACTGGCTAACCTTCAACGAAATCAATATGATTTTGCATGCCCCCTTTTTAGGAGCAGGAATTTGTTTTGAAGAAGGAGAAAATCAAGAACAAATCAAATACCAAGCGGCTCACCATGAGTTGGTAGCCTCAGCTCTTGCGACTAAAATTGCCCACGAAATTGACCCAGAAAACAAGGTTGGATGTATGTTGGCAGCAGGGCAGTATTATCCTAACACAGCCCATCCGAGAGACTACTGGGCTGCTATGGAGGAAGATCGCAAGAGTTACTTTTTCATTGATGTTCAGGCGCGTGGGGAATACCCAAGCTACGCTAAGAAGCAGTGGGAGCGTGAAGGAATTGAGATTGAAATGACAGCAGAGGATTTGGTCTTGTTGAAGAATCATACTGTTGACTTTGTTTCCTTCTCTTACTATGCGAGCCGAGTGGCCTCAGGGGATCCAGAAGTGACGAATTTGACAGCAGGAAATGTCTTTGCCTCCATCAAAAATCCTTATCTAGAATCCTCAGAATGGGGGTGGCAGATTGACCCACTTGGGCTTCGAATCACCCTCAATGCCATCTGGGATCGTTACCAAAAGCCCATGTTCATCGTAGAAAATGGCCTCGGTGCTATTGATACACCGGATGAGAATGGTTATGTAGCAGATGACTATAGGATTGCTTATCTAGAGGCCCACATCAAGGCTATGCGAGATGCCATTTACCAAGATGGAGTAGACTTGCTTGGTTATACGACTTGGGGTTGTATCGATCTGGTTTCAGCTGGAACAGGCGAAATGAACAAGCGCTATGGCTTTATCTATGTTGATCGTGATAATGAAGGTCATGGAAGTCTCAAACGTAGCAAGAAGAAGTCCTTCTACTGGTACAAGGATGTCATTGCAAGTAATGGTGCAAGCATTGAGTAGAACACATTTATTCACTATTTTTATAAAATCTTCTCCCTTCTTTATAAGATAGAAAAAAGAGTTCAATTAGGACTCTTTTTTTGCTATAATGAGGGTGAAAAATCAGACAGGAGATGAAACATGTCAGAACCGTTATTTTTAAATTCCGTAATGCAAGAAAAAATTTGGGGTGGTACGAAACTTCGTGATGAGTTTGGCTACGACATCCCGAGCGAAAAGATTGGTGAGTATTGGGCCATCTCAGCTCATCCAAATGGAGTGTCTAAGGTAGCTAATGGCCGCTATCAAGGAACAGACCTCGCTACTTTGTATGTGGAACACCGTGAGTTATTTGGCGATCGTCCAGAGCCAGTATTTCCACTCTTGACCAAAATTCTTGATGCCAATGACTGGCTCAGTGTTCAAGTTCACCCAGATGATGCTTATGGACTAGAGCATGAAGGCGAACTTGGAAAGACAGAGTGCTGGTACATTATCGCTGCAGATGAGGGTTCAGAAATTATTTACGGCCATAATGCCAAATCAAAAGAAGAACTCCGCCAGCAAATCGAAGATAAAAACTGGGATGCCTTGCTTACCAAAGTGCCTGTTAAGGCAGGAGATTTCTTCTATGTACCAAGTGGAACCATGCATGCTATTGGAGCAGGTATCTTGATCCTTGAAACGCAACAGTCTAGTGATACAACCTACCGTGTCTATGACTTTGACCGCAAGGATGATAATGGTAACTTGCGCGAGCTTCATCTTGAAAAATCCATCGATGTTCTAAATATCGGAGAGCCTGCTAACAGCCGACCTGTAGCAGTCAAAGCAGATGACCTGCGTTCAACTCTCCTTGTATCCAATGAATTCTTCGCAGTTTACAAGTGGGAAATCACTGGAAAAGTTGACTTCGAAAAGACAGCTGACTATAGCTTGTTGAGTGTCTTAGCTGGTCAAGGGAAACTAACTGTGGACAGTAAAGATTATCCAATTCAAAAAGGTAGCCACTTTATCTTACCAAGTGATGTTGAAACTTGGACACTTGAAGGGCAAGATTTGGAATTGATTGTTAGCCATCCGTAAAAAGAAAGGACCTGAGTTCATTACTCAAGTCCTTTTTTATAGTTACATAAACTGGGCGATAAAGACCACGATGATAATGATTGGGATGATAAAACGAAGAAGAAAGAGCCAGACTTGGAAAAGTCCTTGTTTCCACGGTGTTTCATCAAGATGGAGTTCCTCCATAGCCAATGCTTTTTTGAAAATATAGCCTGTAAAGAGAGACAAGAAGAGAGCACCAAAGGGCATGAGGAGATTGGAAACCAAGAAGTCCATAGCATCAAAGAAGGTCTTCTCAAAGATTTGAACATCCGCCATGACACCGTAGGAAAGGGCTGAGGGGATACCAAATACAAAAGTTAAAACACCTAAAATCATACTCCACTTAGTACGTCTACGATTGTCTTGGTTGGTGATGTTGCCTACATTGATTTCCAGCATTACGACAGAAGAAGTGACTGTCGCAAAGAGGAAAAGCAATAGGAAAAGGATGTAGAAAATACTTCCAAAAGGCATCTTGTCAAAGAGTTGAGGCAAGACAATAAAGAGGAGACTTGGACCACCTTCAGACTGGATGTTAAAGGCTGACATAGCTG
Source organism: Streptococcus sp. 27098_8_69 (assembly GCF_041432445.1). Lineage (NCBI taxonomy): Bacteria > Bacillati > Bacillota > Bacilli > Lactobacillales > Streptococcaceae > Streptococcus > Streptococcus sp. 27098_8_69. The sequence continues at coordinate 62,047 of NZ_JAPVZO010000010.1, forward strand.
GGAAAATAGCTAATCCTGCCATGATGGATACAGAGATGTTCATGGCAACGATGGACATACCTGATTGGACTAGGTTGGTTTTCTTATCCAAGTAAGAAGCATAGGTCAACATGGCTGTAACCCCGAGAGATAAAGCAAAGAAAGATTGTCCCAGAGCATAGAGGAGTCCGGCGCTTGTCAGTTTTGAAAAGTCAGGTTTGAGGAAGTAAACCACACCCTCCATGGCATTAGGCAAGCTGAGAGAGCGCCCGATGATAATGACAAAGATGATAAAGAGCAGGGGCATCATGAACTTAGATGCTCTTTCAATCCCTTTTTGAACCCCTTTAGACACGATAAAGATGTTGAGGAAGATAAAAAGAGCTTGAGACCCAAGGGCAATCCAAGGATTTGAAATGATGTCTGTAAAGAGCTGGGCATAATCACTGCTAATCCCAACTTGGAAGGCTTTAGCAATAGCGATACCTAGATAGACTAAAACCCATCCCCCAATAACACTATAAAAGGATAAGAGGATGAAAAGGGCAAAGGCACCGATCCAACCGATAAAATTGTAGTTCTTGTTATCGCCCAATTTTCCAAAGGTTTTGATTGCTGACACGCCAGCGCTCCGCCCAAGGGCAAATTCAGCGAGCAAAAGTGGAAAACCAATTAAAATCGTTGAGATGAGAAAGACCAGTAAAAATCCTCCTCCACCATTGGCAGCAGTCATGTAAGGGAACTTCCAAACGGCCCCAAGACCAATAGCAGAACCTGCAGATGCAAGGATAAAGCCTAGCTTAGATCCCCATTGCGATTTTTCAGACATTGTTAAACTCCGATCTATTTTTTAAAATAAGAAAAGGCTACTTGAGTTGTCAAATAGCCTTCTCTCAATGGCTCTTTATGAGCTTTTTATTTGATTGATAGACTTGATTATCCTATCATGATTTTTGAAGTCTGTCAAGAAAATCAATTTTACGTTTTCATAATTCTTAAAAAAATACTTGACTCTCCCCAAAGGGGAGGGTATATACTAATTATGTGAGGAGGAAATCATGTACCATATCAAAGAAGCTGCGCAGCTTTCAGGCGTTTCTATCAAAACACTTTACCATTATGATAAGATAGGACTTTTGGTCCCATTAAAGTCAGAAAATGGTTATCGAATCTACAGCCAAGAGGATTTAGAACGACTTCAGGTTATCCTCTATTACAAGTATCTAGGCTTTTCTTTAGAAAAAATAGCAGAGCTATTGAAGGAAGAAAAGATGAACTTGTTACCACATTTGACGAGACAGTTGGATTACCTGACTCGAGAAAGACAACATTTGGATACCTTAATTTCAACCTTACAAAAAACCATTCAAGAACAAAAAGGAGAAATAAAAATGACCATTCAAGAAAAATTCACTGGATTTAGCTATCAAGATAATCAAAAATACCACCAAGAGGCAGTAGAGAAATATGGCCAAGAAGTCATGGACCAGGCTCTCGAGCGTCAAAAAGGACGAGAGGATGAAGCTACAACAGCCTTTAATCAAATCTTTCAAGCCTTGGCACAAAATCTACAATCTGGTCTGCCGATAACAGCATCTGAAAACCAAGAGGAAGCAGCCAAGCTCTTGCAAGCCATTCGTACCTATGGATTTGACTGCTCTATCGAGGTCTTTGGTCATATCGGAAAAGGCTATGCCTATAATCCAGAGTTTAAGGAAAACATTGATAAGTTTGGACAGGGAACAGCCCAATACACATCAGATGTTATTGCCCACTATGTAAGCACACAAACTCGATAAAACTCAAAGACTAAGCTATGACTGACAAATACAGTAACAGAATTTTATACTCTTCGAAAATCTCTTCCAACCACGTCAGCTTCACCTTGGATTATATATGTGACTGACTTCGTCAGTCTTTTCTACAACCTCAAAGCAGTGCTTTGAGCAACCTGCGGCTAGCTTTCTAGTTTGCTCTTTGATTTTCATTGAGTATTAGTAGTAGGACACAGACCTAGCTTGAAGATTAGATAAGATAAAATCGGCGGAGAGAGCTCTGCCGATTTACTGTTATTTGAGTTGGTAAGACCAGTCTTCCCCATCCTTATAGTAAAAAAACTCACTGAGATCTTCTTCAAGAAAAACACGAAGCATATCAGACATATCCTCAGTAGCTAGTTTAAGATGAGATAGATTTTCAAAATCCTCCCACCAGACTTTTCCTTCGTCTGAAGATTGGAGCTCACCAGTAAAGTGTTCTGTTTTGTAAAAGAGGACAACATAGCGATAATCTGCATCATCATACCAGTCTTTGATACCACAGAGTTGGGGTTTACAAATGGTCAGACCAGTTTCTTCCTTCACTTCACGAATGACAGCATCGACAAAGGACTCGCCACGTTCAACATGGCTGCCAGGAAAAGTAATGCCAGGCCAGTTAGGACTAACTCGGTCTTGGATCAGAACCTTGTCTCCATTTTTAATCAAGCACATATTGACAAATTCGACTGATTCTCTTCTGTTCATCTTATTTTTCCTATTTTGTTAGTAATTTTTCTACCACGTTTAACTTTCGCATGGTCAGATCAACGCCGAACAGCTTTTCGAGATAGTTGGTATTAAGCTTTTTTCGTTTTGCAGTTCTAGGGAGATAGAGGTAAAGACAATGGTTGCCGATACAAATTTCTTCTTCACCATAGTCAATATTCAATTTTTCTAATGGTAGACTTTGGATAGCATTCTGGAAAAGAATTATATGTATACGGTCATAAAGATAGTGTTCTCCAAACGGATTTTCTTGGACAATTTTTGTAAAATCACTCTTATTTTTAATGACCATTTTCAAGTCGGCTCCGATTTTTTCTTTTATTAGAGTATGGACTTGTTCTCGTATTTCTTCTATGGCTAAGTCGCTTTCAAGAATAATATTTCCACTTTGAATATAAGTTCGAACGTGTTGGAAACCAGCCTCTGTTAAGATATCTACCAGATAAGACATTTTAGGGATAGCATTTTGTCCATTCGGTGTAACACCTCTCAGTAAAATAATATGTTCCAAAATAGCTCCTTTCTTATCCAATATCTTTAGATACTATATCATTTATAGTTCTAGTTTGAGCCTGCCACCCAACCGGTGCAGAGGGCGGAAGTGATGTTAAATCCCCCCGTATGGGCATTGATATCTAGTACCTCACCAGCAAAGTGGAGTCCAGGTACTAGCTTACTTTCCAGCGTTTTAGGATTGATTCCCTTGAGACTAACCCCCCCTTTAGTTACAAAAGATTTTGCTAGCGACATCTTTCCAGTCACAGGGATTTTAAGTGCCTTGATGGACTGGACAAGTTGGTCGCGTTCTCTTTCAGTTAGCTGTTTGACTTTTTCAGGATATCCTTGGACAAAAAATTCTGCCAAGCGTTCAGGGAGCAAGGCTTTTAAGGCATTTTTCAAGGATTTCTCACGGTTTTCTTCTAGAAAGTCTACTAAGTCACCTTCTGAAAGTTGTGGCAAGACATCTAGTGAAAGGACTTCCCCACCCTTGACAAAGCTAGACATGCGTAGTGCAGCAGGTCCTGACAAACCAAAGTGGGTAAAGAGCAAATCATGAGTGATGACGTGCTTACCATAGCTTAGGGTTACATCGTCTAGGGAAATTCCCTGCAAGGCCTTATGCGGGAAATCAGTCAACAATGGGCTTTCAGCAGCTTCGAGTTCGGTAATAGTGTGTTTGAAATGGCGGGCGATTTCGTGACCAAAACCAGTAGAGCCAGTAGAAGGATAGGATTTTCCACCAGTTGTGACGATGAGTTTATCACAAGTGAAAGTCTGGTCTGCGGACTTAAGGACAAACTGGTCGTCTATTTTTTTAACAGAAACAATCTCTGTTTGAGTAGCAACCTGCCCACCAAGTTCAATAATTTTCTTTTCCAGTGCTTCGATAATGGTCCGAGATTTGTCACTGGCTGGAAAGACGCGGCCATGGTCTTCGACCTTGAGTTTTACGCCATTTTCAGTAAAAAAGTTGATGATATCATGGTTATCAAACTGGGAAAAGACACTGTATAGAAAGCGGCCATTTCCAGGGATGCCAGCTAATAGGTCATCTAGAGTTCCATTGTTGGTCACATTGCAGCGACCACCACCAGTACCCGCTAATTTTTTTCCAAGTTTTCGATTTTTTTCAATGAGGAGGGTTTTCTGCCCATAAAAGCTACTGGAAATGGTAGCCATCATACCAGCCGGGCCTCCCCCAATTACAATAGTGTCAAAATGTTTCATAAAAGTATTGTACCATAAAAAAACAAGAGATGATAAGTCATCTCCTGTTTGATTTATTAGTCAATTTCATATCCCATGAGGAGTCCACCTTCTTCTGCATAAAAACTGCAGAGTCCAGAGGTTGGGATAATCTTGATTTCAGCTTGTGGGAATTTTTCACGCAAGAGTTCTGAGAGTTGTTGGCAGAATTTATCATTACTGCGGTGAGCCATGACGATACGCCCACCAGTGTAGCCAGCCTTGATTAACTCTTCATAAGCAGCTTGGAGGGACTTCTTAGCACCACGAGCCTTTTGTAGGAGTTCCAAGGTTCCAGTTTCACTTGCTTCCCCGACCATACGAATATTAAGGAGACCAACGACTGTACCGATCAGCTTACTCAAGCGACCATTCTTAACGAGGTTATCAACCTTAGCGAGGACGAATAGTAACTTAGTTTTTTCTTGGTAAGCAGTAATAGCTTTAACCACTTCTTCAAAAGAAAGTCCTTGGTCAATCAAATCATTGATTTTCTCTACGATTAGATCAACTTCCCCACCAGCAGACAAGCTGTCAATAACATGAATCTGAGTATCAGGATGTTCTTCGAGATAGAGGTTCTTAGCTAATTGAGCGCTGTTTTGACTACCAGAAAGAGTTCCGGTAATGGTCACTACAAAAATATGTTTGGCACCTTCAAATGCTCGCAAGTAATCATCAGGGCTAGGACAAGCTGATTTTGAAGCTTCAGAAGTTGCATACATGGTTTCCATCATTTTGTCAATATCAAGACTAGCATCGTCAATAAAGACTTGATCAGCTACTTGAATGGTTAAGGGAACACTGATAAATTCAGTATCAATTGCTGGATTTGCCAGTTGACGATAATCACAACCAGAATCAGCTACAATCTTCCAAGCCATAGAAATTCTCCATCTTTATCACTTATACATTGACAAAGGTTCTGTCTTTTTTTACAATTATATCATGAAAAATCTTAAAACAAAAGTCTCGTCACTCTGTTGTCACAAGTAGAAAGGAAGTGTTATGGCCGAACGAAGAATTTCTGAAAATTCACTTGAAAATCTCAGAAAAACAAACAAAGAATCCAATTTACTGACCAGAGAAGCTATCGAAACAGCTCTTTTGCAACTTTTGGAGAAAAAGGAGTTGACAAAGATTAGCATTTCCGAATTAGTAAAACGAGCTGGGGTCTCCCGTGCAGCCTTTTATCGAAACTATGACTCCAAAGAAGAGATTTTAGAAAGCGTCTTTAAACGCAGTGTCCATAATATCATGGAGCAGCTGAGTCATTATGATGTCAAAACGGATCTCTATCTGGTTTGGGTTCATCTCTTTCGTAAAGCCAGAAAAGAAGCCAAGGTTATTCAGCTTGCCTTGGACTACCACTTGGAAAAAATCTTTGTGCAAGCCATGCAAGAGTTTTTAGAAAAATACTATGGAAAATCAAAAGGAGTCAGCTCTTACCTGCATTCTTTTTGGAGTTCTGCCATCGTATCAGTTTTGCTTAAATGGATCAAGGATGGGATGAAAGTTCCTGCTGAAAAAATCGCAGATTTACGCCTACCATTTTTCAAAAAATAGATCAGGAGGAGAGAAGTTATGACAGAAAAAAGACTGGCTTGGGATGAGTATTTTGCTGCTCAAGCCCTATTGATTGCCAATCGTTCAACTTGTAAACGCGCTAAGGTAGGAGCTGTTTTAGTCAAGGATAATAAGGTTATTTCAACAGGTTATAATGGCTCTGTATCAGGAACGGAGCATTGTATTGACCATGACTGTTTGGTGATTGAGGGCCACTGTGTCCGCACTCTTCATGCTGAGGTGAATGCTATTTTACAAGGAGCCGAACGTGGCGTTCCAAAAGGATTTACAGCTTACGTTACTCATTTTCCTTGTCTCAACTGCACCAAGCAATTACTTCAGGTAGGTTGTGAACGTGTCGTTTATATTAACCAGTACCGTATGGACGACTACGCCCAGTATCTCTATCGTGAAAAAGGGACCGAGTTGACCCATTTACCACTTGAGACAGTACAAGCAGCTCTTCAAGAAGCTAACTTGATTTAAAAATTTAAAAAAAAAGATGGTTTAGAAGGATTTTTAGACCATTTTTTGGTATAATAAGAAGAATAAATTGAAAGAAGGAATTCAGAAAATGGGAAAACTTGAAGTCATTAATCATCCACTCATTCAACACAAATTGTCAATCTTGCGTCGTACAGACACTTCTACAAAAGCTTTTCGTGAATTAGTAGATGAAATTGCTATGTTGATGGGATATGAAGTACTTCGTGATCTTCCGCTTGAAGACGTTGAAATCGAAACACCTATCACAAAAACAGTTCAAAAACAATTGGCTGGTAAAAAATTGGCAATTGTTCCAATCTTGCGTGCAGGTATCGGGATGGTCGATGGGCTATTGAGCTTGGTTCCAGCAGCCAAAGTTGGACATATTGGTATGTACCGTGACGAAGAAACTCTTCAACCAGTAGAATACTTGGTTAAATTACCTGAAGATATCGACCAACGTCAAATTTTTGTGGTTGACCCTATGCTTGCAACAGGTGGTTCTGCAATCTTGGCTGTTGATTCCCTCAAAAAACGTGGAGCATCAAACATCAAATTTGTCTGCCTTGTATCTGCTCCAGAAGGTGTAAAAGCTCTTCAAGAAGCTCACCCAGATGTAGAAATCTTTACAGCAGCTTTGGATGAACGCTTGAACGAACATGGCTATATCGTTCCAGGTCTTGGAGATGCAGGTGACCGCTTGTTCGGTACTAAGTAAAATTCTAAGCATAAACTAAAACTGTTCATTGGTTTTAGTCTCGAAAGGAGGTTGAATTTTTGTGTCTGTCTTTAGAATAGAGCAAAAATTTGACCTTTTTTGACCAAAAAGATATAATAGACCTGTATTGAGTCGTTTGACTAAGAAAAATTGAAATCAGAAGGAGAACTGAATGATTCCTGTAGTTATTGAACAAACAAGTCGTGGAGAACGTTCATATGACATTTACTCACGTCTTTTAAAAGATCGTATCATCATGTTGACTGGACCAGTCGAAGACAATATGGCAAACTCAGTTATCGCCCAATTGCTTTTCTTGGATGCCCAAGATAGTACAAAAGATATTTACCTTTATGTGAATACTCCAGGTGGTTCTGTATCAGCTGGTTTGGCAATCGTTGATACTATGAACTTTATCAAGGCAGATGTCCAAACCATTGTTATGGGGATGGCTGCTTCAATGGGAACAATTATTGCCTCAAGTGGAGCAAAGGGCAAACGTTTCATGCTCCCGAATGCAGAATACATGATTCACCAACCGATGGGTGGTACAGGTGGTGGTACACAGCAAACAGATATGGCCATTGCTGCTGAACACTTGCTTAAAACTCGTAAGACTTTGGAGCAAATTCTTGCAGATAATTCTGGTAAATCAGTTGAGCAAATCCATGCAGATGCTGAACGTGATTACTGGATGAGCGCTCAAGAAACACTTGAATATGGTTTTATTGATGAAATCATGGCTAATAATTCTTTGAATTAATCTTTTGAAGCAAACTCGACTGAGTTTGCTTTTTTTGATATAATAGTAAGAAGATTATTAGAAGGAAGTTGTAATATGTTTCAAAAAGAGAATCGGTCTGGTCTGATTATCTACCTATACTATAATCGTGATGCAAAAAAACTCGATCATTATGGTGATATTTGTTACCACTCTAAAAAACACCGTTATCTGCAACTGTATGTCCCAACAGAAGAAGTGGAAGAACTGGTTAGCCGTTTAGGAAAAGAGAGATTTATCAAAAAAGTGCGACGATGTCATATCCAAGAATTGGAAACTCCCTTTGTTGGTAGTCTCTACAGAAATAACGAAAACGTTATCATGTAAAAATTTAGATAAATGTGTTGACAATTTTCTGATAATTCGGTATATTCTTAACATGCTATTTATTTAAGAAATAAGGAGACAAAAACATGAAGAAAAAATTTGCCTTATCACTTGTAGCTCTTGCAAGTGTAGCTGTTTTAGCAGCTTGTGGAGAAGTGAAGACAGGAGCTTCAAATTCGACTGGTAACCCAGTGGATGAGAAAGTCGTTAAAATCGGTTTCAACTTTGAAGAAACTGGTGCTGTAGCATCTTACGGTACATCTGAGCAAAAGGGTGCTCAACTTGCAGTTGATGAAATCAACGCAGCAGGTGGTATCGATGGAAAACAGATCGAAGTAGTAGACAAAGATAACAAATCTGAAACTGCTGAAGCTGCTTCAGTTTCAACAAACCTTGTGACTCAATCTAAAGTAGCAGCAATCGTAGGACCTGCAACTTCAGGTGCAACTGCAGCAGCAGTAGCAAATGCTACACAAGCTGGGGTTCCATTGATTTCTCCAAGTGCTACTCAAGATGGTTTGACAAAAGGTCAAGATTTCCTTTTCATCGGAACATTCCAAGATAGCTTCCAAGGGAAAATTATTTCTAACTATGTTACAAACAAGTTGAACGCTAAGAAAGTTGTCTTGTATACTGATAACTCAAGCGACTACGCTAAAGGAATTGCAAAATCATTCCGTGATTCATTCTCAGGCGAAATCGTAGCAGATGAAACGTTTGTATCAGGTGACACTGACTTCCAAGCAGCTTTGACAAAAATCAAAGATAAAGACTTTGATGCAATCGTATTGCCAGGTTACTACACAGAAGCTGGTAAGATTGTAAACCAAGCTCGTGGTATGGGAATTGATAAACCAATCATTGGTGGTGATGGATTCAACGGTGCAGAGTTTGTTCAACAAGCAACAGCTGAACGCGCATCAAATATCTACTTCATCTCAGGTTTCTCAACTACTGTAGAGGTTTCAGCAAAAGCAAAAGCCTTCCTTGAAGCTTACCGTGCAAAATACAACGAAGATCCTTCAACATTTGCAGCTCTTGCTTATGACTCAGTTTACCTTGTAGCTAATGCAGCAAAAGGTGCAAAAACTTCAGTTGATATCAAGAACAATCTTGCTAAAACACAAAACTTTGAAGGTGTTACAGGTCAAACAAGCTTTGATGCAGATCACAACACTGTGAAAACAGCCTTCATGATGACCATGAATAATGGTAAAGTAGAAGCGGCAGAAGTCGTAAAACCATAATTATAGATACAGGAAATGGGGAATGAGCTTTTACTCACTCCCTGTTTCGGTGTTTATGAAAGGATTATTTTTTATAAAAATCCTAAAAAATAAAACTTAGAAAGAGTGAACCATATGCTTCAACAACTTGTCAATGGTCTAATCTTGGGGAGTGTCTATGCGCTGCTAGCCCTAGGTTATACTATGGTTTATGGAATTATCAAGCTCATTAACTTTGCCCACGGTGATATTTATATGATGGGTGCTTTCATGGGTTATTTCTTGATTAATTCCTTGCAATTAAATTTCTTTGTAGCCTTGATCTTATCGATGATCGGAACGGCAATTCTCGGTGTTATCATTGAGTTTCTTGCTTATCGTCCATTACGTCATTCAACTCGTATCTCTGTATTGATTACAGCCATCGGGGTTTCCTTCTTACTGGAGTATGGGATGGTCTATCTGGTAGGCGCCAATACACGTGCCTTCCCTCAAGCAATCCAAACAGTTCGTTATGACTTGGGACCAATTAGTCTAACAAATATTCAATTGTTGATTTTGACTGTCTCACTTGTTTTGATGGTTCTTCTACAACTCATCGTGCAAAAAACCAAAATGGGGAAAGCCATGCGTGCCGTTTCTGTAGATAGTGATGCTGCTCAGCTGATGGGGATTAACGTGAACCGTACAATCAGTTTTACCTTTGCATTGGGTTCAGCTCTAGCTGGTGCAGCGGGTGTCTTGATTGCACTTTACTATAACTCTCTTGAACCATTGATGGGAATGACTCCAGGTATTAAATCATTTGTGGCTGCCGTTCTTGGTGGTATCGGAATCATCCCTGGTGCAGCTCTGGGTGGCTTTGTTATTGGTCTTTTGGAGACATTTGCTACCGCCTTCGGAATGTCAGATTTCCGTGATGCCATCGTGTATGGAATCTTGCTCTTAATCTTGATTGTTCGTCCAGCTGGTATCCTCGGTAAGAATGTGAAAGAGAAGGTGTAAACAATGAAAGAAAATTTAAAAGTTAATATTCTATGGTTATTCCTTTTGTTGCTTGGATATGGTTTGATTAGCCTATTGGTTTCAGTAGGAGTCTTGAACCTTTTCCATATTCAGATTATTGAACAAATCGGTATCAATATTATTCTAGCAGTAGGTCTTAACCTAATCGTTGGGTTCTCTGGTCAGTTTTCACTTGGACATGCTGGATTTATGGCTATTGGTGCCTATGCAGCAGCCATTATCGGATCAAAATCTCCAACCTATGGTGCATTCTTTGGAGCTATGTTGCTCGGTGCCATTATTGCTGGTTTGGTTGCCTTGATCGTTGGAATTCCTACCCTACGTTTGAAAGGGGATTATCTCGCGGTTGCGACACTTGGTGTTGCTGAAATTATTCGTATCTTCATTATTAATGGTGGAAGCCTTACAAACGGTGCTGCTGGTATTTTGGGGATTCCTAACTTTACAACCTGGCAAATGGTATATTTCTTTGCTGTGATTACAACGATTGCCACTCTTAATTTCCTTCGCAGTCCTATCGGACGTTTAACCTTATCAGTTCGTGAAGATGAGATTGCTGCTGAGTCAGTAGGGGTAAATACTACAAAAATTAAAATCATTGCTTTTGTTTTTGGTGCTGTTACTGCAAGTATCGCAGGTACTCTTCAGTCAGGATTTATTGGATCAGTCGTACCAAAAGATTATACGTTTATCAACTCTATCAATGTCTTGATTATCGTTGTGTTCGGTGGTTTAGGTTCCATTACAGGGGCAATTGTTGCGGCAATCGTGCTTGGAATCTTGAACATGCTCCTTCAAGACGTAGCCAGCGTTCGTATGATTATCTATGCTTTGGCCTTAGTACTCGTTATGATCTTCAGACCAGGTGGTCTTCTTGGGACTTGGGAATTGAGCCTATCACGTCTCTTTAAAAGAGGTAAGAAGGAGGGACAAAACTAATGGCATTACTTGAAGTGAAAAATTTAACCAAACATTTTGGTGGTCTGACAGCCGTTGGGGATGTCACTCTTGAATTGAACGAAGGTGAACTTGTTGGTTTGATTGGGCCGAATGGTGCTGGGAAAACAACCCTCTTCAACTTGTTGACAGGTGTTTATGAACCAAGCGAAGGGACAGTAACCTTGGATGGTCACTTGTTAAATGGCAAGCAACCCTATAAAATCGCTTCTCTTGGTTTAGGGCGTACCTTCCAAAATATCCGCCTTTTCAAGGACTTGACAGTTTTGGATAACGTTCTGATTGCATTTAGTAATCATCATAAACAACATGTTTTTGCAAGTTTCTTGCGCTTACCAGCTTTTTATAAGAATGAAAAAGAATTGAAAGCTAAAGCCTTAGAATTACTCAAAATCTTTGATTTGGATGGAGATGCTGAAACTCTAGCTAAAAATTTAGCCTATGGTCAACAACGTCGCTTAGAGATTGTTCGTGCTCTTGCTACAGAACCTAAAATCCTCTTCTTGGATGAGCCTGCAGCGGGTATGAATCCACAAGAAACTGCAGAATTGACTGAATTGATTCGTCGCATCAAGGATGAATTCAAGATTACTATCATGCTGATTGAACATGATATGAACTTGGTTATGGAAGTTACGGAGCGTATCTATGTTCTTGAGTACGGTCGTTTGATTGCACACGGGACACCAGATGAAATCAAGAGTAATAAACGTGTTATCGAAGCTTATCTAGGAGGTGAAGCCTAATGTCTATGTTAAAAGTTGAAAACCTCTCAGTACACTATGGTATGATTCAAGCTGTACGTGATGTGAGCTTTGAAGTAAATGAAGGAGAAGTTGTTTCCCTTATCGGTGCAAACGGTGCTGGTAAAACAACCATCCTTCGTACCTTATCAGGCCTTGTTCGTCCAAGTTCTGGTCGGATTGAATTTTTAGGACAAGAAATCCAAAAGATGCCCGCACAAAAAATTGTGGCATCAGGACTTTCTCAAGTACCAGAAGGACGTCACGTCTTCCCTGGTTTGACAGTTATGGAAAACTTGGAAATGGGAGCCTTCCTTAAGAAAAATCGTGAAGAAAATCAAGCAAATCTGAAAAAAGTATTTTCACGTTTCCCGCGTTTAGAAGAACGTAAAAACCAGGATGCAGCTACCCTATCAGGTGGTGAACAGCAGATGCTTGCTATGGGACGTGCGCTTATGTCAACACCTAAACTTCTTCTCTTAGATGAACCATCAATGGGACTTGCTCCAATTTTCATCCAAGAAATTTTTGATATCATCCAAGATATTCAAAAACAAGGTACAACTGTTCTTTTGATCGAGCAAAATGCCAATAAGGCACTTGCCATCGCAGATCGAGGCTATGTTCTTGAAACAGGAAAGATTGTCCTATCAGGAACAGGTAAAGAACTCGCAGCATCAGACGAAGTCAGAAAAGCATATCTAGGTGGCTAAAAAGGTCTGGGGGACCTTTTTAGTCGGCGGATAAGGATTACGTAGTAATCTTCGCATAGTCTGGGAGACTAGTTTAGGTTGCGAATAAGGATTGCGCCAGCAATCCACATTAGTCCGTGGGACCTTTTTAGTCGGCGGATAGAGATTGCTTGGCAATCATCAGAACCAGTGGATTGTGTTAGTGCGCGGGAAAGATTACCAAACAAATTACATAATCATAAGATTGAGGGCTCTAATCTAGGGCTCTTTTTATAGTATTTCAGAGTTTTCAGAATCTTGAAAAAGAGATGAAAGCGTTTGATTGATTTTCGTAAAAAGTGTATAATAAAGCTATAAACATAAAGGAGAGTTCCTATGGCAGTTAAAGATTTTATGACACGAAAGGTCGTATATATTAGCCCAGATACGACTGTAGCACATGCAGCAGACTTGATGCGCGAACAAGGTTTGCATCGTCTTCCTGTTATTGAAAATGATAAATTAGTTGGTCTAGTAACAGAAGGAACAATTGCTGAAACCAGTCCGTCAAAAGCAACGAGTCTTTCAATTTTCGAGATGAATTACTTGCTCAATAAAACAAAAGTAAAGGACGTCATGATTCGTGATGTTGTAACTGTCTCAGGTTATGCAAGTTTGGAAGATGCAACCTACCTTATGCTGAAAAATAAGATTGGAATCTTGCCAGTTATCGATAATGGACAAGTCTATGGTGTCATTACTGACCGTGATGTATTCAGAGCATTTCTTGAAATTTCTGGTTATGGCGAAGAGGGAATCCGTGTTCGTTTTATCACAGAAAATGAAGTTGGGGTACTTGGTAAGATTGTTTCTTTAATCGTTGAGGAAAATCTAAATATTTCTCATACTGTTAATATTCCACGTAAAGATGGTAAGATTGTTATCGAAGTTCAAATTGAGGGAACGGTTGATCTAGCTAACTTTAAACAGAAATTTGAATCTGAGAATATTCAGGTTGAAGAAATTACACAAACTTTAGCAAAAAAACTGTAAAAAATAAAATAGAAGCAGTTTTTACTTGCTAAAAAAATTTTTTTCTAGTATAATAATTTATTGTGAGCAAACCTCACTTACCCCTTGCAATGTCTTGGGGTCATTAGACCAAAAGGAGGAACATATCAATGGCTAAATACGAAATTCTTTATATCATTCGTCCAAACATTGAAGAAGAAGCGAAAAACGCTTTGGTAGCACGTTTTGACTCTATCTTGACTGACAACGGTGCAACTGTTGTTGAATCAAAAACATGGGAAAAACGTCGTCTTGCATACGAAATCCAAGATTTCCGCGAAGGACTTTACCACATCGTTAACGTTGAAGCAAACGATGATGCAGCTCTTAAAGAGTTTGACCGTCTTTCAAAAATCAACGCTGACATTCTTCGTCACATGATCGTCAAAACTGACGCGTAAGAAGGTAGATTATGATTAACAATGTTGTACTTGTAGGGCGTATGACTCGTGACGCTGAGTTGCGTTATACCCCATCAAATGTAGCAGTTGCGACTTTTACTCTTGCAGTAAACCGTACATTTAAGAGTCAAAATGGCGAACGTGAGGCTGATTTTATCAATGTCGTTATGTGGCGTCAACAGGCTGAGAACCTTGCTAACTGGGCTAAAAAAGGCTCACTTATCGGGGTGACAGGTCGTATTCAGACTCGTAGTTACGATAACCAGCAAGGACAACGTGTCTACGTGACGGAAGTCGTGGCTGAGAATTTCCAAATGTTGGAAAGCCGTAGTGTGCGTGAAGGACATACTGGTGGAGCTTATTCTGCACCAAGTTCAAACTATTCAGCACCTACTCAATCAGTGCCTGACTTTTCACGTGATGAAAATCCATTCGGAACAACGAATCCTTTGGATATTTCAGATGATGATTTACCATTCTAATGGACAATTAATACTATAAAGGAGAAAAAAACATGGCTCAACAACGTCGTGGCGGATTCAAACGCCGTAAAAAAGTTGATTACATCGCAGCAAACAAAATTGAATATGTTGATTACAAAGATACTGAGCTTCTTAGCCGTTTCGTTTCAGAACGTGGGAAAATCCTTCCTCGTCGTGTAACAGGAACTTCAGCTAAAAACCAACGTAAAGTAACAACAGCTATCAAACGCGCTCGCGTAATGGCTTTGATGCCTTTCGTAAACGAAGATTAAAGAAAAGACCCCGACGGGTCTTTTTTTCACGAGCATAGAAATGTGAAAGCGAGTTGAGGTCCGGGGGACCTCTTTTTCATGAGCTTGAAAATAAGAAAGCGAATTAAGACCCCGAGTGGGTCTTTTTTTCACGAGCATAGAAATGTGAAAGCGAGTTGAGGTCCGGGTGGACCTCTTTTTCATGAGCATGAAAACAAGAAAGCGAATTAAGACCCCGACGGGTCTTTTTTTCACGAGCTTTGAAATGAGAGAGCGAGTTTGAGTCCGAGTGGCCCTCTTTTTCATGAGCTTGAAAATAAGAAAGCGAATTAAGACCCTGGAGCCCACTGAAAAA
>NZ_JAPVZO010000011.1:0-66969 GCF_041432445.1 Streptococcus sp. 27098_8_69
ATTAATCATTTCTTGTTTTAAATCAGGAGAATAGTAACGATTTTTTCCTTTTTTGACGAACTCTATTCCGTAACGATCAATCAATTTAATCATGTACCTAATATTAGAATTGTTTATCCCAAATTTATTTGAAAGCTTCTCTAAGCTATATCCTTGTTTTCTAAGTTCATAGATCTGAACTTTATCATCATAAGTTAATTTCATAATAAAAATACCCCAAAAGTTAGATTTTTTCTGTCTAACTTTTGGGGTTCAGTTCAAGGTTTTTCACCTGATAGTATGCGTTTTTCTGATTGTAAAGATTTTTTCTCAACCTCTTTTTGTTAAGCTTCTTTTTTCAATAGGAGAGAAACAAGGACAGATGTCGCAATCATCCATGCTCCTAGAATAATAAAGGTCATTCGACCATTCGTTGTTACTAAGCCAATTCCTGAAAGAACAAAAGGTGTTAAGGAGGCACCAAAACTACATCCCAAGACAGCATAGGAAGTTGCTTTGTTGAGGAGCTTTGCTGGGATTCTCTCAGAAATTAACTGAAAGACAGTCGTCAGAGCGATGCTGTAGGCAAATCCTCCTAAGACCGAACCAGCAACGACAACCCAAAGAGAAGGTGAAAGAGCAATGATGATTTGCCCAATACCAAAGGTTACACCCGCAACCAATAACAGTTTTTCCTTAAAGGCAGAGATGAGGAAAGAAAAGCTAATTCCCGCCAGAATTCCAATCAACTGCATGGCACTGAGTACCAGACTAGACAACTGAGCATCTCCAAAGCCTGCCTCAATCATGAGACTAGGAATACGGAAGGTAATAGCTGTATTAGTACATACAATGACTGCAGCACCGACAGCTAGAAAGAAAATCAGCTGTAGCATGGAGCGAGTTAGTTTGGTTGCTTCTTCTGTCTTTTGCTTGGACTCATGAGTTTCTCCTTTTCCATAAGGGACAAAGAGAAGGAAAAGTACAAGGACCACTAGACCAGCTGCATAGGCTAGGAAGGTTGCAGTCCATCCAAAGGCCAAGAGTTGACCAACTGCCAGAGTCAAGATAGAGGCTCCCACTACCTCAGCTGACCCACGAAAACCAAGCATCTGGATACGAGTTTTGCCATGGTACCGTTCACTGATGATAGAGATAGCCTTGGCGTTTAACATCCCCACTCCAATTCCAAAAAGGAGACGAGTAGCAAAGACAAAGTAGTATCCCTGATACCAGAAGGGAGCTGTTCCGCTGATTGATAAAATCAAAAGTCCCAGGGTCAACTGGAGACGTTCAGGAAAAATCCGTTCTAAAACTCCATTTAAAAGGAGCATGGTCATAATCCCAAAGGATGGAAGGCTGACTAGAAGTTCAACCTGACCAGTCGAATAGCCCTGATAATAGTTAAACATGGCTGGTAGGGCACTTGATATTGAAAATGATGTGATCAATACTAACGACAGGGAAAGTATACTCACTTTTTCCAAAAATTGTTTCATTTTATCCTCATTCATTATTTATGTTAAGTCAAAAGAGCTAGATATTACTGTAGAGATAAAAGATATCTTTCATCTAGTCCCTATAACTCTTTTAGCAAAAAGGTCCTTTCCTATCATACACTGTTTCCCAAAAATTGGCAAGCAACTGCTTTCTAAGTTCAACATAAAAAGTAGGACCATCAGACTCGGAGAAGCCTCGATGGTATCCTACTTTTATAGATTTTAGCAAACTATCTTACTTAGATTTTCAAGAATCGGCGCATTGAGATTCCTGAACCAAGTGAACCGATACAGATTCCAATGAGGAACAAAAGACCAATCATCAATGGAATAAAGGTATCTGGGGTAATCAAGGATAGGTTTTGTCCAACCAAGGATGGGTTGACAGATTGGAATACTCGGTTATAGATAAAGTAAACCAAAACTGATGGAAGAGCTGCTCCCAACAAACCAATAAAGGCACCTTCTAACAAGAATGGACCACGGATGTAGCTGTTTTTAGCACCAACCAAACGCATGATTTGGATTTCACGACTACGTGAAATGATAGTGATACGAATGGTATTTGAGATCAAGAAGACTGCGATGAAAATCAAGAGTCCTGCAATGAACAATCCCCAAACACGGATGAAGGAAGCCAACTTGAAGAGACGCTCCGTATTGGCACCACCGTCTTGAACCTCAGAAACTCCTTCGATTTTCTTAGCTTCTTCAGCGACTGGTTTCACATCACTTGGTGAATTGGTATCTACAATGTAGGCATCATGAAGGGGATTGGCATCACCTTCAAAAACCTTCCACTCGTCACCCATGGTTTCAGTCAGCTTTTGGTACTGCTCTTCTTTACTTGAGAAAGTTACACTTTTAACAGCTGGCATAGCCTTGAGGGCATCATAAACCTTGTGGTAATCATTGTTTGTAACTGTTTGGCCCTCTTTGACAATGGTTTCACTATTGTCTTCAACGTCTTTACGGACATAAATCATGACGCGGACGTTGTTTTCGATATCCGTTGCCAATTTTGCAGTATTAAAGATAACTGATGCAAAAATAGCAACCAAGGTCAAGGTAATCATTACTGAACTGACAGCAGCAATGGTCATCCACCCATTACGCTTTAAACTCTTTAAAGCTTCGAATAGGTGGCGGAAAAATCTACTAATCATCGTATCCGTACTCTCCTTTCGCTTCGTCACGAACCACACGACCATTCTCGATGGCAATGACACGGTGGCGCAAGGTATTTACGATTTGGCTATTGTGAGTCGCCATCAAAACAGTCGTACCTTGGAGATTGATGCGCTCCAAGAGGTTCATGATTTCCCATGAGTTATCTGGGTCCAAGTTACCTGTTGGTTCATCGGCAATCAAAACCTTAGGATTGTTTACGATAGCACGGGCAATGGCGATACGTTGTTGCTCACCACCTGACAATTCATTAGGGAATGAACGAACCTTATGCTTCAAGCCGACAAGATCCAAAACTTCCATAACACGTTTTTTGATATTGCGACGGCTTTCACCGACAACCTCCATTGCGTAAGCAATGTTCTCATAAACGGTTTTCTTTGGCAAGAGTTTGTAATCCTGAAAGACAACTCCTACACTTCGACGAAGAAGAGGAATATCTTTCTTTTTAATCTTAACAAGATTAAAACCTGCAACCTGCAAACTTCCTTTTTCAACTTTAACTTCACGGTATAAGGCACGGATAAAAGTTGACTTACCTGCACCCGAAGGACCTACGATATAGGCAAATTCTCCTGGTTCAATTTTCACAGAGACGCCACGTAGGGCTGTTGTCCCGTTGTCATACTTTTTGACAACATCTCTCATTTCAATGATCGACATGTGACTTCCTTTCTTTTAACTAATACGCCATTTCAGATAGGCATCAATGAATCCATCTAAGTCTCCATCCATGACCTTATCTACCTGCGCAACTTCAAAACTGGTACGGTGGTCTTTCACCATGGTATAAGGGGTGAATACATAGGAGCGAATCTGGCTTCCCCATGTGATTTCTTTCTTTTCCCCCTTAAGGGCATCTACCTCAGCAGCTTTCTTTTCCTGCTCCATCTGATAGAGTTTTGCCTGGAGCATCTTCATCGCACGGTCACGGTTTCCGTACTGAGTACGGTCAACGGTTGATGCAACGACAATCCCTGTCGGAATGTGGGTCAAACGGACACCTGTTGAAACCTTGTTGACGTTCTGTCCACCTGCTCCACCCGAGCGGAAAGTATCCATCTTGATATCATCTTCTCGGATGTCAACTTCAATCGTATCATCCAACTCTGGCATAACTTCTACAGAAGTAAAGGAGGTGTGACGACGCTTAGCTGAGTCAAATGGTGAGATACGTACCAGACGGTGAACTCCCATCTCTGACTTGAGAAGTCCATAAGCATTTGGCCCTTCAAAAGACAAGGTCACTGACTTAATACCTGCTTCATCACCTGCTTGATAATCCAAGACTTCAACCTTGAAACCTTTGGCGTTACCATAACGAGTATACATACGAAGAAGCATATCGCCCCAGTCTTGGGCTTCTGTTCCACCAGAACCTGGGTGAATCTCTAAAATAGCATTATTATGATCATAAGGCTCTGACAAGAGCAGAGTCATTTCGTAGCTAGTCATCATCTGATCTAGCTCAGCTAACTTCTCCACCAACTCATCTTTAACAGACTCATCCTCTGCTAAAAAGTCTAGTAAGATTTCAGCTTCATCCTGCAATTCCTCCATCTTGTGGAAAATATTGTAGGTATTTTTTAGTTCATTTAATTCTTGCGACGTTTTTTGGGCCGCAATATTATCGTTCCAAAAATCAGGTTCTGTCATTTTGTTTTCCAAAATGGCAATTTCTTCTTCTAACCCTTCGAGGTCAAAGAGACCCCCTAAAAGAAGCTAATTTTTCACGATTGGCGTCAATTTTTTGACGAATTTCTGAAATATCCATATTTACTCCTTTTTTGTATCGTTTTATTATACCATAATTTTTCTTATTTATCTAATCGGTGTTTTTTAAAATTTCTTATCAAAATATTTCTATTTGAAGACGAAGGTGCTCTTTCAACAAGTTAGGGTATAAAGAATCAAAAAACACCCCAAAGCTGACCAATATTCTCATTCTAAAAACATTGATTGATTCTCTGAGATGTATATAAATACTATTTTAAAAGAAAAGTATCTGACAGGTCTGAACACAGCACCTAATCAACTTTCTAGCAAAGCAACTAAGATTATTCTTTATCTGCCTTCAAAGTCTGTTTTGTTTC
Source organism: Streptococcus sp. 27098_8_69 (assembly GCF_041432445.1). Taxonomy (NCBI): domain Bacteria; kingdom Bacillati; phylum Bacillota; class Bacilli; order Lactobacillales; family Streptococcaceae; genus Streptococcus; species Streptococcus sp. 27098_8_69. Next base: position 4,760 of record NZ_JAPVZO010000011.1, read on the forward strand.
AGCAGCTTCATCTTTTTTATTGTCTTCTGCTGAATGCTTCTCTTTCTCAACTGGCTTATCAGAATCCTTCTTAGGTTCTTCTTGACTTCCCTGAACTTCTACTTTATCAGGATTCAAGCTCCAAATGCCATCTTGATTGACCTTGTAGCCATCAGGTGTTGTCCCATTTCTCAATAAGGAACCATCTGCTTGGAAATAGTACCAGTTGCCATTCAGTTGTTTCCAACCAGTCTGCATAGCACCACTTGCATTGAGATAATAACGAGTGCCATCGACATCTAGAAGACCTGTTGCCATGACACCATCATCAGTTTTGAGATAGTACCAAAGTCCTTTGTCTTTGAACCAACCTGTCTTCATGGCTCCACTTTCTGTAAAGTAGTAATACTGGTTATCTAGCAATTTCCAGCCTGTCTCCATAGCGCCACTTGCATTGAGGTAATAACGAGTGCCATCGACATCTAGAAGACCTGTTGCCATGATACCATCATCAGGTTTAAGATAGTACCAAAGCCCTTTATCTTTGAACCAACCTGTCTTCATGGCTCCACTGCTTGTGAAGTAATAATAATGGTTGTTCAACAATTTCCAACCAGTCTCCATAGCGCCACTTGCATTGAGGTAATAACGAGTGCCATCAATTTCTTGAAGACCCGTTAGCATGATACCATCTTTATCTAGATAGTACCAAAGGTCCTTATCTTTGAGCCAACCTGTTTTCATAGCTCCACTGCTTGTGAAATAACTATAATGATTGTCAAACCATTTCCAGCCTGTCTGCATGGCTCCACTTGCATTGAGATAATAACGAGTGCCATCAATCTCTTGAAGACCCGTTAGCATGATACCATCTTTATCTAGATAGTACCAAGTATCCTTATCCTTGATCCAACCTGTTTTCATAGCTCCAGAACTTGCAAAATAGTTCCAATGACCTTCAATCATGGCCCAACCGGTTTGCATAATTCCCTTATTATCAAAGTAGTAGTGTACTCCATTGATTTCCTTTTTACCAACTATGTGTTTTCCATCTTCATCAAAGTAGTACCAATTTGATTCAATTTTTTGCCAACCAGATCCTGTCTCATCTGACTGTAAAGCACCACTACTTGCAAAGAACATCTTTTTGCCGTTAAAAACTTGTGAACCAGTAAGCATTTTACCATCTTTATCAAATAGGTACTTTTGCCCACCAATTTCAGCTAGTTCATTGTATGTTCTAGCACCAGACCATGTGATATAGTACCAAGTCCCATCATGCTTAAACCAACCTGATACCTGCATACTTCCATCGTTGTTGAGATAATACCAGTTTCCATCTACTTTTTCTTTAGAATCTTTCAGATGAAGCCATCTATCAGCCTGCATTTGGCCTTGTCCATTAAAGAAATAGTAAACCCCATTAATTTTTTTCCAACCAATAGCCATTTGATCATCAGATAGACGATATTTCCAGTAGCCATCTTCCTTATACCACTTTTCTGATACTGTAGGAATATCAGGGAAAGAGTCTGATACATTTGAAAAACCACTATCGCTGATATCAAATACTGTCGCATCTTTGGTTTTACTATAAGCCTTGATAATTTGTATATTTTTTTCTCGAAGCAAATTAGTTGTTGATTGACGATTGATATCTGCTCCACTTGTTTGAACAACTATGCTAGGTGACAAATTTTCAATAAAGTTAACTGTGTTTGAAATCGTGGCATCATAATGATGATTCCATTTCATCATATCTACTTTACCAATTACAGGACCTAATCTATCTTCAGCCCCCTGATCATTATCTAAGTCTCCACCTAGATAGATTTTCTTAGCAGCTACATTCACCACAGCAACAATTGAGTTAGAGTTATCATCATAGACTCTTTTTAAATTCCCATCAGGACCATACTCATTTTTATAATTGTATAGTTGGATATCCATATCACCCAATTTAAAATGACTATCCTGATCAGAAATATCTTGAATAAGAGTTACACCACGTTCTAGAGCTGTTCTCACTGCATTATCATAATTATAGAGATTATCCCACAATCTCCACTGTGTTGTAATACGTTCGTCTGAATATTTTTTGAGATAAAATCTGTCAACAGGGTAACGTTTTAAAACTTCATCTGCAGTACCAATATGATCACTATGAACATGGGTTCCTAAAACAAAATCTAATTTTTTAACACCAACTTGTTTTAAATGGCGGAAAAGTCTGTCCTCAATTGTATCTTCATTCGCTCTACTAATTCCCCAACGATCTGGATAGAGTGGATTACTTCCATCTGGAAAATCATAGTCTTCACCCATATCAATTAAACCAAAATGTCCATTGCTTTCCAAGAGGATAGCATCACTTCCTGACTTTGATTTCAAATTAATAAAATGGATCCTATTACCTCCACCAGTAGAAATAGTATCAGCAAAAGCTGGTTTCGATAAAGATAGTATCACTAAGGTATATAGAAGACAACTGTATAATAGTATATTTTTTATTTTTAAATTTTTCATATAAATTATATTCCCCTTTATTTAATTGAATATTCTGTTAACTTTTCTATTTGTAAAAGTTTAAACTCTTACTTTCGATAAGCCTTTATACTATGGCTATACCACTCCTGCATTTCTTTTGATGGCGGAGTCATATAATCTCCATACATCTGGGTTAAAAAGGCATCGTAGTTCTTTGGAATAGGCACCATGCGACCTTCAAACTCTGTTAAAATCAGTTCTTTAAGGGTTCCTGCTGGAAAGACTTCTTTCATTTTTTCTTTTCCAACTCCAATGGCTCCTTCATAAGCAGGATTGTCTGTCACACTATTTTTAACTAACTCATCTATTTTCTTATAGAAATATCTCGGATTAACTAGTCTGAGAGGATACCAAGTACACAAGCGAAGGAAATCTTTTAATTTGCTATCTCCGTGAACCGCACGTTCTTTTTTGATATAGGCAAGCTGACGCAAAGCAACATATTTATAGCTCTTATCAACAATACTTAAATCTGAAAATTGATCGATTGGAAAGACATCAATGAACAAACTAGTGTCATGGCGCTTATATTTTACGTTATCTTCAATTACAGTTGATGTATCTAAAATAGCTGCAAAATTATGGAAATACCATGAAGAGGTATCGTAAGAAAGAACACGATAAACAGGATGTTGGTCCTCCTCAATTGCTTTTAATAGACGCTCATAGTCTTTTCTATACAGTGAGATATCGATATCATCATCCCAGGGAATCATTCCCTTATGACGAACAGCTCCCAGCATGGTTCCATAGCTGAGGAAATAAGGAATATCATTTTTCTTACAAATTTCATCAACATAGTCCAAAATACCTAGTTGAATTTCTTTAATCTCATTTTTTTCTAAGTACTGCATTTAATCCTCCAATTTATAGGCTTCAAATTCGTGACTATAAAACTGTTTTTCTTTTGGTGGGAGAGTCATATAATCACCATAATACTGCTTCAAAATAGCATCGTATTGTTTCGGTGCTGAAAGCATCAGATGTTCAAAAGGAACTTCAATTAAATCTTCAAAAACTTCTTTGGCAAAGACTTCTTTTTCCTTAAACTTGGAAGGAATAAAAGCGATATATTTACCATCTTTTACCCTATACTTTTGAATTTGCTGTTCAATTTGACTTGCAAAATAACGGGGAGAAATCGGACGAAAGATAAACCAGAAGAAGGAACGAATTAAGTCTTTTAACTTACTATCTCCATAAACAATATTCTTATGCTTACTGAAGGACAATAACTTAAAGCTTTCCAACTTATAGCAAACATCGATAACCTTAGTATCGTTGAAAGAATCCATTGGAAAAATATCAATGAAAATTCCAGAATCATACGTTTTTGTATTTCGTGTATCCACTATTCTCGTTGTCGAATCTACAACCTTTATAAAATTATTATAGTAGTGATCATCGGTTTCCAAAGCTAAAATCTTATATTTCGATTGTTCTTGATGAAATAACTGGATAAAACGTTCGTAGTTTTCACGGGTCATAGAGAGGTCTATATCATCATCCCAGGGGATAAAACCCTTGTGACGAATAGCTCCTATCAAAGTACCATAATTGATAAAATAATCAATATCATGCTTTTTACAAAACGAGTCAATAAAAGCTAAAATATCAAGTTCAATTTGTTTAGCCTCTTCGATACTTAATCTTCTCATCTATTCCTCCTAAGATTTTTTAATACGTTTTTTGAGCGAGATGACATGACCTAAAAATTCATAAAAGATACTATCTTTGGTCCAAACCAGTAAACCAATATAGCTAAGAGCTGATAAGACCATGATAATCAACATATTGATTAAGAAAGGTAGGTTGATCACCATTTTGACCGGATAAACAAGATTAACTAAAAAGTAGATCGGAACAAATGTCAATGCGAAAAGAGAATAACGCACCGTATATTTGAAGATATGTCCTAGATTAATGAGCTTGGTCTTATGAATAAAGATAACGTAGAGTACTAGGAGAAAACTTTCCGATAACATCGTCGTAATCAAATAGTACTCCGGTGTAATAATATTATTAAAGTAGAGGAGACTATCAAGAACTAGGTTCAGTCCACCAGCAAATAAGGTATAGACTGTAATTCTTTTTTCAAATCCATTTGTAAAGAGAATTTGAGAGCCTAGAATAGTATCTAGGGCAAGAATAATGGTACGAAAAGCAAAGAGGGATGTTAAGATGCCACCACCAATATACTTCTCACTACCATACAAAAGGATTGCATTTGGCCCTAAAATCATCAATCCAAAACTAAGTGGAATGATGAAGAAGTTGAAAATGCGACTTCCTCGATTCACCAAATTTACATACTCTTCTTTTTTTCCAATACCTAGATAGTAGCTCAAGCGAGGAACACTGACTCCAATCGCACCCGTAACAACACCAGCGATGACCGTTACAATTCGTTGTGCCATTGTATAATAACTGACGTTCACATCAACTCCAGTTTTTACCAAAAAGAGACGATCCAGGAAGGTAAATAGCATATTGGCATTGGCAAAGATCAGCATGGCTGTCAAAGGTAGGAAAAGAGGTTTAAATTCTTCTAATGTAACCTTAACAAACTGAATATCTCTTTTAATCCAAAAATAACTAATGAGATAATTGATGAGAGTTGAAAGACTCATAATCAGTGTATAGATAACAATATCATGCTCATTTTTCACAAATAAAAAGATGGATACCAGCATGAGAATGCGAATAAATGCTGTTTTATAAAATAAAAAGCTATAATTCTCAAGCGCTTCATTCACCCATTCGATTGAGAAAATCTGAGCTATGAGTTGAACCCCCATTACCAAGAAGATTTTCTTAATAACAGGATTACTATTAAAGAATAAAGGATACGATAAAAGATAGACGGCACTTGTAATAATCGTACAAGCTACACACAAATAAAAAAGACTTGAAAAGACTTTATTTAATTCCTTCTTATTATCTTTTACATTACTAATAGCTCGAAGTCCGTAATTATAGACTCCATAGGTTGCAAAGGGCAAGAAAAAAGACAGAATGGTATCAACAGAGTTGAAATAACCATAGTCTGTTCGATCTAGAACACGCGCAACATAGGTACCCGTCAAAATTGGGAAAATAATATTTAAAACACGAATCCCCATATAAGCCAGGGCATTTAATTTTATACTTTTCATTCAATTTACCTCGTTGATTTATTATATCATAAACTTAGTTAAAAAACCTATTTGACTGGGAAATCTGTTCCTCAAGCCACGTTTATCCTCCCTGACGAAACCTTATCCAAATCCTCTAGGAAATCTTTTCTACAGTATTCTTTTAAATCTGAATTTTTCCCAAAGACAAAGGAGGACCATTCGAGTCCTCCTTTGTCTTGGATGATTTTTAATTCTTTATGTAAATCATATCATTAGAGTGCAAAAGTAATCACACCTAAAACTGAACGGTTTAGATTTCTCACTTCTTGCATACTTTCTTCAAATTTCTTATAGCGAGTAACACCATATTCTTCTACGAAAAGTACATTCTCAAATGCTAAAAGATCTTTGACATTTTGCAAGTTAACAAACTGAACACCCTCAAGATTCAATTTGTATTCTACTTGTAATTTATTCAAAATACGATTATCTGAACTTACGATTGCTAGTGGTTGACCTTGACACTTGTAACTCAATAGTTCAGAAAGATTTTCAAGAGTTGTAATAGTTGAAACGAAGTCTACTTGATAAGCAGAGAAATCGCCTGCACGATTGATAGTTGGGTTGAAGAGGTAAACTAGAACATTCGCCATGATCACTAGGATGACACAGAGAATACCAATAATCACTAAGCGCAAAATAAGATTTTTCAAGTTAAAGCCAAGAGCAACTTCTCCATTCGGAGTCAATTCTTTAGAGTTAACTGTTTCAAGTTTTTCAATCTTAACGTCTGTATAGGTAGACTTGAACTTGTCAATCAATGAATCAAACTTGCTTTCAAGGAAATCATTTACTTCCTTACTTGGAGTTAAAATTTTAACAGTTACACCTGCATCATCAATCAATGGGTTAATCGTTAATTTTTTTGTCCAATAGTCACTTGCAGAATTCTTCAATGCTGTTTCTGTGGTATCTAAATCTTTTGCGATTTCCTTCATCTTATCAGAATCAACATCATTGAAAAGAAAGGCACCATTGAGATTACCATCAATTAGTTTTGCATAGAAGTCACTATAACCACCAACTTGATGATTCAAAATTGTTTTTGATGATGTTTCTGGAGCAGTTATCTTATAAGTGATATAAGTAGAATAACTAGTAGAATCTTTGACTGTATTTTTATTTTTAACAGCTTTTAAAGTAAATGGTACAGCTATGAGAGCAAATAAAGCTAGTAAAGCTAGCAAATTCACTTTACGTTTTTTATAAAGATTTGCGAACAAATCAACTACAGAATAATGTTCAAACATGTATTTCCCCTTTTTTGATTAAGTGATGATTTTCTTTTGTAAGCATTTTTGCCACGAAAATGATAATAAGAACAATTCCCCAGAATTGCATTGTAAAAAGATTAAAGAAACTTTCTGAGAAGCTACTTCTAGGCATAAAGAATAAATTATTCAGGATTAGCAAAGATAATGCAAATAAGATTGTTCTTGAGCGATAAGCTACTTGTAGCATGGCTATAAAGAGCATACCAAGTAAGATACTTAGTAGAAATAGTCCCAACATACCATAATCAGTATACAATTCCATGATATAACTACTTCCAATACCATGGCCTCTTAGATATTCTTTATTTAGAACAAGATAAGATAAATTGTGGGCATAACTATTACTATCGATCGCTAGTTCAATACTATTTGTCGTATGTTCAAATGGTTTGGCGCCAAATATGATTCCGATACTACCTCTCGCAAAATAGTCAACAACCGGACCAAAAGTGAAATTTCGGAAGTCTCTATACGGAAGACTACTATTGTACAAGAATCCTCTCGCTAAAACTCCAAAACTAGTTCCTTGTTTATAAATGAAATCGAGTAATAAATCAAAAACTCCACTATGAGATACTTGGGCGTTATCACGAACATAGTTTAGTGCTCCCATCGCAAGCATGAGAACAGGTGTTCCAAGATAAATAGCCAATTTTTCTTTGAAACCAATCCATTTTCCTTTCTCCGTTTGTTCACGCATAAAGTAGTAAACAAAGGCGAAAATCAAACTCAGAATAAAGGGATTTCTGGTACCAATTACTAAGTGAATCAAGTTAGCCGCGATATAGGCAACTAAAACCATTGTCGCATGTGACTTTTTCGGTTTGGTTGCTAAGTAAACACACATGGCATAAACCGTGAAAGTCGATAAGATATAGGTAAAGTAGGGCAATTGACTTTCAAAATTTGCATAATAATTGTAATAAGAAGTTTGCAAACGGTATAGCAAGCGCTCAAATAGTCTAAGGAAATAAAATGGATAGGTGAGTAGAAATACACTCAATGACACAAAACGTAATTTTTTTATATAATTGACATTTACTGTTTTTTCCACTTTTGTAGGAGCTTTGCTTTTTCGAGCAAGATAATAATTGGCTATAAAACCACCTATTGTCAGTCCTAAAATAGAAACAATGACAACTAGGAAAGCAAATCGATAGGCAATTGGTTGGTAGGTGTCTAGCGCTCCATCTCTAAAATAATCGATAGTGGGTCTGGATACCAAAAATATAAAAATTGTGATAAAGAATATAAAGTGAATCAAATAGTATTTGATATTATTCCAGCAAAGTAGCAGACTGCTAATTAAGAGCAAAAGCAAAGTTGTCAGAAGTCCTACGTTGTTACTGGTAAACAAATAAGTGATTCCGCTTATTATGGTTACGATATAGCTTAGAATCGTAACCGTTAGCAACATTCGTTTGCCATCAACCATCTCAGCCCTCCTTTTCTAATTAATTTTTTTCGATTGCTCAATATTTTTAAACAATAATATTCTATACAATCTTACATTTACAAATAAGGCTAAAGCACTAATACGTCTTCCTTTTCTAAAAATGGTATTTTTGAAAATAGCAAAGGCATGTTTTTTTAAGTAGCCATAAATCCGTGGATAGTCTTTAAACTCTTTGAAATTATCATCTAGAAGCATTTTATCCAAGATAAAGAAATGTGCATATGCCAGTCTAAAGAAAGCTACTTCTGTTAAGTTTGGATATTCCTTGACGACTTCAGTATAAAATTTTTGATAAATATCAATGTAAGCTAAGTCTTTTTCCGCATATGGTTTGGTAGTAATACTATCTCCTCGGTGGAAATAATAATAGTACGGTTTGGTATTCACAACATACTTTTTAGCTACTTTAATGAGATCAAAATGATAATAGGCATCTTCATAAATCAAGCCTTTTGGAAAAGTTAACTGTGCTGCAATTTCCTTCTTGATGAGTTTGTTACAAATAGTACCAGGTATTTTCTCACCAATTAAATATTCTCTGAGGAATGTTTCAGTATCACATACAAAATAATCATCCTGGTTTTCAGTTTGCGGGCTCTCACTATTGGCATAGACATTCATAACCCCACAGCTGGAAACATCCGCATCTTCATTGACTAATTGTTGGTATAAGCTAGCAATCATTTCAGGATGTATATAATCATCCGAATCTATAAAAATAACATAGTCTCCGTGGGCTTGCTTCAATCCATCATTTCGAGCTTGAGACAAGCCTTCATTTTCCTTGTGATAAACCAAAACTCGTTCATCTTGTTCAGCAATTTGTTCACACAAGCGACCACTTTCATCTGTCGCACCATCATCAACGAGAATGATTTCGAGGTTTTGATAGGTTTGTTGCTGAATGGATGCTATTGATTTTTCAAGGTATTGCGCCACATTATAGACTGGAACAATGACACTAATTAATGCAGTTTCCATGCTACTCCTCTATTAGTTTTTCTACTTGTTCAATTTGTTTAGCAATCGTAAATTGCTGAATAAATTGACTGGCTTCATCGACATTAAAGCTTGATGCAACTGTCATGTAGTTCTCAATTGCTTGAGCTGCTTCTTGATTGCTTTTAATGATTTTACCAAATCGTCCTTCCTGAGATAATTCCTCTGCTCCCCCAACTTCAGTAGATACAAAGGGAACTCCCAGACTCAAGGCTTCAACATAGACTCCAGAAAAACCTTCCTGTTTGGACATGGATAAAAGAACTTGCATCTTAGAAAGATACTGATACGGATTCTTTTGATATCCAAGGAAATGAACGTAATCCTCAAGTTGATACTCTTTGGCTCGTTTTTTCAGTTCCTCTTCCATCTCACCAGCCCCTATAAAGTAGTGATGGTATTTCTTGCCTTGCTGGTGCAACAGTCGTATAACTTCTACTACTCGGTCAGAACCTTTATTTTCTTCAATACGTCCAATGGTGCAGATACTCTGAGGAGCTATCTCAATAGCCACCTTCTCTTTTGATTTTTCAAAAATGCTTTCAAAATCATAACCATTATAGACTGTTACTAATTTTTGTGAGTAATCTGGATAAACTTCTTTGATAGAATTGCTGGTTTTTTTTGAAATTCCTACTATTCTATCAGCATCATCCAATTGTCGTCTATGAGAATCACGCTTCGAACTATCTGTTAAGAATTCTTCAATACTTCCATGAATCCAAGAAATCTTCTTCACTTCTTTTCGTTTAGAAAATAAAAGAGGAGGATTCATAATGGTAAAGGAAACCTCTACATCATATTGATCTTTTACTAGTAAACGTCTGGTGAGTCTTGGGAAATAAATTCTCAATCTCCATAAAAGCGCTCTCAACCATCTTGGTTGACGATAGTCTTGAAAAGCTTTTAAAATTCTCACATTTTCAGGCACAGGTTCGTATCCTTTATCAAAATGTTCCATTTCAAGGATATCAATATCATACTTTTCCGGATCCAAGTTTGAAACAATCGTAGAAAGGATTTTTTCTGCACCTCCGCCTAGAGAGAAGGACCACATAAAAAATAAAATTTTCTTCTTATCCACCATATTCTCCCTTATATTCAGTGTAACTCTTATCCATATCTGCTATAAGGGCATCGTGGTGAGGTACTTGCTTGTCAGCCGGAGGTGGTGTCATGTAGTCACCAAAAGCTGTACTGAGATAGGCATCATAACCAACTGGAATAGGCATTTCTGTTCCTTCGAAAGGTAAGAAAATGCTATCTTCAAAGGCCTGAATTGGATACTTCTTCTTCATGTATCCTGGCCCTGAACATAATTCTGTGATACCATCACTTTCAGCTGGTCCATATTTGGTCATTTCTTTCTCAGCCTTTTTCCAGATACGATAGCGAAGCGATTTAGGGGTTAATCCTAATAAAATCGTGCTCCCCCATTTCATGAGAGCTCCGTGTTTTTCTGGAATGGTTTGGGCACAAAAGAGAGAATAAATCAAAGCCCAACGTACTTGTTTCTTACGTTCAGTTGGATTTTTAGGATAGTAATCCAAGGGAAGAACATCCAAGGCCAAGCCGTGTGGGAGGTCCAAATCTTGTTGGTAAGGCTTGATGCAAGTTGTTTCCTTGTCTCGAATAGTGATAAAGAGGTTGCGGTCAACAAAGTCTCTATCACTTTTTGATAGGAAGTAACGCTCATCCGCATAACGAGGCCATAGCTCTGCTAATTTTTCATAATCCTTGCGGGGCATAAAGAAGTCTAAATCATCATCCCAAGGGATAAAACCTTTATTTCGTAGAGCACCAATAGCTCCTCCGCCACACAAATAACAGAGTAAATCGTGTTCTTTACAAAAGGCGACAAAATATTCAGCCATTTCTAGGCTACGAGCTTGAATTGCCTTTAAATCACTCATCTTATTCTCTTCCTCTTCTATAGAATACATCATTCTATTATACCATAAAAATCGTTTATAAATCCATCTGACCATGTGAAAAATCAAAGCCCAAGATACCTATTTTCATAGGTGCCTCAAGCTCTGATTCATTTTACATTTTATCTAAATCCCATCTGGGCCAGTTTATTTTGGTAAGCTTTTTGGTCCACTCGAAGGGATTGACCACCGTATACGTCAAAGTCATCTACCCAGTCTCCAAGTTCTGGAACTGTCAATCTTTCAATACCATTCTGCGCACCTTCAAGGACTGATAAGCCATTGGTCAATAAGAAAGTATATGGAAGGTTTGTAGAGGTCATGGCGAATACTTTACCAAGAGCTTCCGAACCAGTGAAAAGTTTTGTAGGATCTTTTATTTGTTGTAAAACAGCAGTCATGACTTGTTGCTGTCTACGAGTACGGCCATAGTCCCCTTCATCATCATCACGGAAACGTGCATAGTTGAGAAGAGTTGACCCATTCATCTGTTGTTTTCCAGCTCGAATGGTTTGAGTCGGTGACTCAGTTTCCGTTGCGTGCAAGTCATCTCCTACAGTCGCTTCTGTCACTGGGACCCCGTTTAGAGTTGAAAACTGAGCATCAATGGTCACACCATCAGGGAAAAGCGTATCAATAGCTGTCGCAAAGGCTTGGAAATCGACAAGGGCATAATATTTGATGTCTAGATCAAAATTATCCTTGAGCACCTTGCGGACCATTTCAGCTCCTTGTTTACCTTCTTGTTCCCCTAATTCGTAGGCTAAGTTTAATTTATGGTCGGTCTGTTTTTGACCATTGATGACTTGGCTATATCCATCAATATAGACCAAGTTATCACGCATAAAGCTAACAAGCTTCAATTTTTTATCTTTGCCACTTACATTCAGAACCATAATGGAATCTGTCCGTGTTTCTGCACTATTCTGTCCTATACGTCCATCCGTACCCAAAATAAGAATATTAACCCCATCACGCGTATCTTGTCCATTGAAGACTTCAACCTGAGCAGCTTTGGCATCTTTGGTCCCATTTGAGCTATTAGGATTCGCCGATTGGAATCCCTTTAAGAACATGACGATCATTCCTACTGCTACACAAAGCAATAACATCCCTAACCAAACAAATAAGCGTTTAAAACGAAAGCCTCTTTTTTTCTTTTGCTTCTTAGCTTTTGGAACCTTCGCTTCCAGTTGAGCCCCGCCACTACGGCGACTAGAACGGCTACGATTAGCATAGGTTGGCAGGTCGATACCAGAGTCTGAAAGAAGTTGTTCTTTAGTTTCTGGATTGAAAACTTCCGCTGAACTTTTTTGACCTTCTAACTTAGCATGTAAAAAGTCAAATTCTCTCTTTTCTTTCTCATTCAAATAATGAATATTTTTCAAAAGATAGTCATATCTCAGTTTTTCATGGTGTGTCAAAGGATTCTCTCTAGTCATTCCCTCTCCTTTCCTTTATCCTGTATGGTATAAATAGGATAATCACCTAGTACTTTATACTGGATTCCAATCGTTTCTAATTCTTTTTGAGCAAAGTGGACCAGTTCTTTATCAGCATAGTCCACATCAATGATAAAAAAGTATTCTCCCAAGGCTGTTTTTAGGGGACGACTCTCAATTTTAGTCAAATCAATCCCACGCCATGCAAAGGTAGAAAGTGCTTTGTATAATGCACCTGGAAGATTATCTGGCAAGGTCAAAGCTAGACTCATCTTTTCAGAACCTGGACTCAAGGGGATTTGTGGTAAGTTCGGTCCCAAAACCCAAAAACGAGTAAAATTGGCTTCCATTTCTTGAATATCTTGAGCGATCAGTTCTAGCCCATATTCCTCTGCAGAACTTCTTGGGGCAATCGCCGCAAATGGTTGATCAGGATGTTCAGAAACATAGCGCGCAGCGTAGGCTGTACTGGCAGTGACTTCTAGTTGCGCATCTGGATAATGCTCGTCAATAAATTTCTTCCCCTGTGCCAAGGCCTGTGGGTGAGAAAAGATTTTCTCAATTTTAGATTGCCCTGGCACTACCATCAATTGTTGGTGGATTGGCTGAACAATCTCTGTCACAGCTTGAATGCGAGCCTGATGGAAAAGATAATCCAAGGTTTCATGAACACTACCTTCAATGGAATTTTCAACTGGCACCACTGAATAGTCTACCAAACCTTGTTCATAGGCCTTGATAACGTCCGTAATATTTGAAAATGGCTCTAGTTCCTCATGTGGAAAAGCCGTCTGCACCACATGGTGCGAAAAAGATCCTTTGGGACCTAGATAGGCAATTTTCATGTCAATTCCTCTATAATTTCCTCTGGGCTTAGCTTGGACACATCGATAACTTTACTAGCCACTTCCTCATACAAAGCCTGTCTTTCTTTAAAAATCGCAGCCAAATCTTCCTTACTATTGTTTAGAAATAGCGGGCGTTGGTTATCCTTATCATCTGAAATTCGCTGGTAAAGGGTCTCAAAATCTGCTTTTAGGTAGATATTCTCTGGATTTTGCTTGAGTAAGTCACGATTTTTCTTAGAAATGACCACTCCACCACCAGTAGACACGACTTGGTCCGTTTTTAGTAGGTCAGCCAAAACTTCTTCTTCTATCTGACGGAAGGCTGCTTCTCCTTTTTCTTCAAAGAAACGAGCAATTGGCATCCCCAGTCGGTCTTCAAGCAAGGCATCCATGTCTACAAAGTCAGGATCTAATCCTCTAGCAATAGTAGATTTTCCTGCCCCCATAAATCCAAGTAAAATCTTAGCCATGAATCAAAGTCTCCAAATCATCAAAGAAGCTTGGGTAGCTAGTATTAATGGCTTCTGCCCGATCCAATTCAACCTCTCCATCTGCCACTAAAAGCGCTGCAATGGCTGTCATCATGCCGATACGGTGGTCTCCAAAGGTATTGACTCTGGCTCCATGGAGAGCAGATTTCCCTTTGATAATCATGCCGTCTGCTGTAGGAGTAATAGCTGCTCCCATGCTATTTAAAGCATCTGCAACAACCTGAATACGGTCAGTTTCTTTAACCTTGAGTTCTTCTGCATCTTTGATGACCGTTTTCCCTTGAGCTTGGGTAGCTAGGAGAGCAATAATTGGTAATTCATCAATTAAGCGCGGAATCAAGGCTCCACCAATCTCTGTTCCCTTCAGGTCTGAAGTTTCGACAGTCAAGGTTGCAGACTTAGCAATTGGATCAATATCAGTAAGGTCCAATTTACCACCCATAGCACGGATAACATCGATAATACCTGTTCGTGTTTCATTAATACCAACATTCTTGAGCACCACTCGAGAATTTGGAACAATCAAACCAGCTACTAACCAAAAGGCTGCACTGGAAATATCTCCTGGAACGACAACCGTTTGTCCACTTAGTTTCTGTGGTCCCTGGACAGTGATTTTCTTACCATCGACACTTAAGTCTCCACCAAATTGACGCAACATATCTTCTGTGTGGTTACGAGTGCACTCCTTCTCAATGATGACAGATTGGCCCTGAGCCTGCAAAGCCGCAAAAATCAAGGCTGACTTAACTTGAGCAGAGGCAATCGGCAATTCATAATGAATAGGTGTTAAGTTTTTTGTTCCTTTTAAGTGTAACGGTGGCAAGTCTCGCTCTGTCTGACCAGAAATGCTAACTCCCATTTTTTTCAAAGGAAGGGTCACACGGTCCATAGGACGTTTAGAAAGACTGTCATCTCCAAACATTTCTACTTCAAAGTCTGTACCAGCAAGGACACCTGAAATCAAACGAATAGAGGTCCCAGAATTCCCCATATCGAGAGCGTTCTTAGGGGCTTTCAATCCTTCCATCCCAACACCTTGTATGGTAACGACACCGTCTTTGTCCTCAATCTCAACACCAAGGTCACGAAAAACTTGCATGGTTGATAGGACATCTTCGCCACGTAAGATATCATAAACCTTAGTCTCACCCTCAGCCAAGCTCCCAAAAATGATAGAGCGATGACTGATGGACTTATCACCTGGTACTCGAATACTACCATTCAAATGGTTAATGTTTGTTTTTAACTTCATACTAGACCTCATACTGACAATACTTTTTCTTATTTTATCATAAAAAGTCAGAAATTTCTTAAAAATTCCTGACTTTATGAGGTAAATTCTTATTTTAAAAGTTCTGAAATTGGTTCAAAAACAATTTTTTCAATATCAGATAGATAAATAGAAAGTTGTTGCTGTTTGGCAAAGAAAGCTGATAAAAGAGAGTTGCCCTGAATCAACTTGCCAAAAGATTCCATTTTTTCTTGGAAAGAAGCGTCTGGCATTTGACCAGTTTGGGCCATGACTTGGATTTCATGCTGAAAAGCAATGTAATCTGCAAAAATCTTGCTAGCTTCTGCATCGGCTTGGATAGCATCTCTAGCTTCCTTAACCGCCTTGTATTCTGGCAATTCGCGTAGTCCACGACTTAGTTCGTTTGCACTATCATAAATATTTGACATAATTGTCCTCCTTATTTAATAACGACTGTGTAATTCGTATTTTCTGTAATGACTTGCTCAGCACGTTTTAAATCCTGAGCATTCTTAAAGGAAATTTGCAGAATCCCGTGAATATCTTCACGGTTTTCCTCATTGATATGGATATTGACCAAGGAAGTTCCTCTTAGTAATTCCAAGATGCGCAAGATAACATCTTCCTCATCGGGAACGTCTACATAGAGGTCAAATGAGCTATCTACACCACCACGTTTATGGATTTCCATAGCCTGCCGTTGCTCACGCGCTTGATTGAAAAAGTTCCAGATTTGGTTTTCATCACCCTTACTAATAGCTTGTCCAACCTCGTCTAAACGTCGCTTAAAATCTTCGATACGTTCAATGATGGTCTCTCGATTGGATAAGAGGATAGAAGTCCACATTCCTGGCTCACTTTCGGCAATCCGAGTCATATCACGGAAACCACCTGCCGCAAAACGTCGGGCCATCTCATGCTCTTCAGCATAACTAGCAGTTTGTTCCATCAAACCTGATGCTAAGATATGTGGAAAATGACTGATCTGAGAAGTCACTCGGTCATGCTCTGTAGCATCAATTTTAATGAAACGAGCGTGCAGACCTGACAGCAAGTCCTTCATTTCTTCAAGCGTGTCTGGAGTCGTTAGGCTCGAAGGTGTGAAGATATAGTAGGCATTTTCAAAAAGATTAACATCGGCAGAAGCCGCTCCTGTCTTATGACTCCCTGCCATAGGATGAGCCCCTACAAAGCGAACAGGCTTATCAGCAAAACAGTTCTCAGCTGTAGCCACGATAGCTGACTTGGTCGATCCAGCATCAGAAATAATGACGCCTTCTTTTAGTTCCAAAGTTGCCAATTCTTGTAAAAAAGCAATGGTTTGCTTGATTGGCAGGGTAAGAATGATGACGTCTGCAAGTGGAGCAAAACTGGCAAAATCATCCGTCGCACGATCAATCATTCCTCGCTCCAAGGCAATATCTCTAGATGCCTGACTGCGATTGTATCCTAAAATTTCATAATCAGGATGATCCCGCTTGATTCCGAGTGCCATGGAAGCACCGATCAAACCCAATCCTGCGATATAGATGGTTTTAGCCATAAGAACTCCTTAATAATTCTTTGTATACTCCCGATGTTTAGCAACAGCTTCTTTTAATTCCTCCAGATTATCAGAAGAGAATTTCTCTAGAATTTCCTGGGCCAAAACTGTTGCTACGACTGCTTCCATAACAACACCTGCTGCTGGAAGAGCAGTTGGATCACTTCTCTCCACCGTTGCTTTATAAGGTTCATGAGTTTCAATATCAACGCTCATCAATGGTTTATAGAGAGTCGGAATTGGTTTCATGACCCCACGGACAACAATTGGTTGGCCGTTAGTCATACCACCTTCGAAACCACCAAGGTTATTAGTACGACGAGTATAGCCATCTTCTGGTGACCAGAGGATTTCATCCATGACTTGGCTACCCTTGAGATAACCGGCTTTAAAACCAAGACCAAACTCCACTCCCTTAAAGGCATTGATTGAGACAACCGCTTGAGCTAGTCTTGCATCTAGTTTGCGATCCCATTGAACATAAGAACCCAGACCAACCGGAACACCACCGACAACTGTTTCGACAACACCACCGATGGTATCTCCATCACGTTTGATTTGATCAATATAGTCCTTGATTTCCTGCTCACGTTCTTGATTGACGATAGAAACTTCTGACTGGGCAGCTAGTTTTTTAATCTCTGCGACTGTTAAGTTTTCTGGAACATCGATTTCCTTACCACCAAAGACAACAACATGGTTTGCAATTTCGATATCAAGCTCAGCCAATAAACGCTTGGCCACAGCCCCAACTGCCACCCGCATAGTCGTTTCACGGGCAGATGAACGTTCTAGGGAATTTCGCAAATCATCAAAGCGGTATTTGATACCCCCAACCAAGTCTGCGTGACCTGGACGAGGATGTGTGATTTTTCGTTTACTTTTAAGTTTATCTTCAATATCCTCGGTAGACATGATATCAAGCCATTTTTGGTGGTCTTTGTTAATGACATCCATGGTAATGGGAGCCCCTGTCGTCTTTCCATGGCGAACACCAGAAGTAAAGACAACCTGATCACTCTCAATCTTCATACGTCCACCACGTCCGTAACCACCTTGACGACGTTTGAGATCCTCATTGATATCATCGGTAGTCAAAGAAAGGCCTGCTGGGATTCCTTCAATAATTGCTGTCAGACGAGGACCATGTGATTCTCCTGCTGTTAAATATCTCATACATTCTCCTTATTTTACTAGGTAATCTTTCATTTCTTCGAGAGAAACTGGGTGAATCCTTGCTGAACCAAGTTCTGGTACCAAGACTAATTTCATAGTGTTGCCACGTGCTTTTTTGTCATGGGTTAAAGCCTGATAAAGCTTTTCAACATCCCAGTTTTCATAATCCACAGGAAGGCCAAATTTCTGACACATTTCTCGGATAGACTGAGTGATTCCAGCTGGCATAAGGCCTTTTTGTTCGGCTACTTTAGAGACCTGAACCATTCCCATAGCTACTGCCTCGCCATGCATGACACGTCCATAACCAGCAGTCGCTTCGATAGCATGGCCAATTGTGTGACCAAAATTGAGATACAGACGAATACCATTGTCCAATTCATCCTCAACTACCATCTTGCGCTTGACCTGGCAAGAGTGCTCAATCAAACTTTCTGAATGTTCCAAAATACTCTCTACAGAACCATCCATTTCAGATAATATGTCCCAGAGTTCTGGATCTTCAATTAAGCCATACTTGATGACTTCCCCCATTCCTTCAATCAATTCTCTCTTCCCTAAGGTTTCAAGAACAGTTGGGTCAATCAAAACACCATCAGGCTGGGCAAAAGTTCCTACCATATTCTTAGCAAAAGGAGTATTCACTCCTGTCTTACCACCGATTGAAGAGTCCACTTGAGCAGTCAAACTGGTTGGAAATTGAACAAAGTGAATACCTCGCATGTAAGTTGAGGCTACAAAGCCAGCCAAATCACCAACGACACCACCACCTAAAGCTACGATGCCATCACTGCGAGTCAAGTCTTGCTTGACCAAAAATTCATAAGCTTTTTGAACCGTGGTTAGATTTTTTCGCTCTTCACCCTCTAGGAAGTCAAAAACTGCCACTTGAAAACCAGCATCCTCTAGGCTCAATTTAACTTTTTCTGCATAGAGAGAAGCCACATGGTTATCGGTAATGATAACGACTTTTTGCGGTTGCCAAAGTTCCCGCAACCATTTTCCTGCTTGAGACAGGCATCCTTTTTCAATCTGAATATCATAAGGATGGTGGGGAAGGTCTATTTTGATTTTCATAGCAGTTCTCCTTTTTTTCATTTTTGATACTTTTGTTTTAGTAATTCCCAGATTTGATCGGTTGGCATTTCCTTGCCGGTCCATAACTGAAAAGCTTCAGCTGCTTGGTAAAGCAACATGCCTAGGCCATTAACAGCGTGATTTCCCTGGCTCCTTGCCCACTTTAGAAATGGTGTTTCAAAGGGTTGATAAATCACATCTGCAACCAATATTTTCTCTGGTAAAACAATACTTGTTGGGATTGGCTGAGATGCTCCATCCATACCCACACTGGTCGCATTGACCAAGAGTTCCGCTTTTCGAATGTTCTCTTGGAGCTCTTGAGCATCCTCTAATGCAAACAAATCTACTCTAAATCCTGTTTCATACTGTAGCTTCTCTAAGTATGGTTTTGTTTTTCCCATTGAAGCCGATCGTACAAAGACAGAAACCTGACTGACCCCATCCAAGATTGCCTGCGCCAAAATTGCTTTAGCTGCACCGCCTGCTCCTAACAAGACCATTCTTTTCCCTGATATTTTAAAAGAAGGCAAGCTCTTAAAGAATCCCTTGCCATCTGTGTTATATCCGATTAAAGTTCCTTCTCGATTCACCACTGTATTGACAGCACCAATCAAACGAGCTTCTTCGCTCAACTCATCCAGATAAGGAATCACTTGCTCCTTGTAGGGCATAGAAAGATTGATTCCATACATCTGATAGCGACGAATATTGGCAACTGTTTCTGCCAAGTCAGTCCCTTCTACTTCCCAAGCAAGATAGACACCATTGGTATGAGTTGCCTCAAAAGCTCTGTTGTGAATGAAAGGTGAAATGGAGTGTTTGATAGGATTGGCGACTACAGCTGCTAAACGTGTGTAGCCATCAATCTTCATTTAGTATCTCCCGAATTTTTTTCATGCTAGAAAGTGAAATCTGTCCTGGAGCACTGGCTTCGTCCAGACTCGCAAAAGACCAGCTAGAACCCGTCACATCTGAAGTGATACGAGAAACCTTGCCCACTTTCCCCATAGAAATCGTCACATATTCTTGTTCTGGGTTCAATGTTTTAAAGCCACGTGTAAAGTTCATAAGGTCCAATACATCTTGTTCTGTATGAGCCATAACCGATACTTTAACCACTTTGGGCGTTAGGCTGGTAAGCTCGGATAAGATTTCCATCATATTCTCTGGAGTTTCTTGGAAATTATGATAACTCAAGACTAGATTTGGAAAATCAAGCATCTCTTCAAAAACATCCTTGTGAGAAAAATACTCAAAATCGATATATTCAGGTTGATAGAGTTGAGCTACATCTTTGATAATTTGTACATACTCCGCCGAATCCAAATCGATCTCGCCTCCCTCAGCACGAGTACGTAGGGTGAAGAGGAGTTCGCGACCTGCAAATTTTTCAAAAATAGCTGGAGCTACCTGTAAAATAGCTTCCTTTGGTAGGAAGTCGGCACGCCACTCAATGATATCAGCATCGATATACCGCATGGCATCGATTCCTTGCGCCTCTTCTAAACTCTTTGGCATTACTGAAACGACTAATTTCATTTAGTTACCTTCATGCTAATCACCTTAAGGTAATTACTACTTTCATCTTTTTCATTGTAGACAAAGTCTGCAGGAAGTCCATATTTATTAAGAACCTGGTATTTTCTTCCTGCAAATCCTTTGTCGATTTGTTCTATAAATTTTTGACGGGAAACATTGGCAGCATTGGTGCTAGCAATGATCATACCTCCCGGATTTAAAATCTCTAAACTCTGGGAAATCACCTTGTGATAATCCTTGGCTACAGAGAAGGTTTGTTTTTTATTACGAGCAAAGCTAGGCGGATCAAGAACGATGACATCGTAAGATAGCCCCTTACGTTTTGCATATTTAAAGTATTCAAACACATCCATGACAATGAAAC
Source organism: Streptococcus sp. 27098_8_69 (assembly GCF_041432445.1). Classification (NCBI taxonomy): domain Bacteria; kingdom Bacillati; phylum Bacillota; class Bacilli; order Lactobacillales; family Streptococcaceae; genus Streptococcus; species Streptococcus sp. 27098_8_69. The sequence goes on from NZ_JAPVZO010000011.1 coordinate 25,860, forward strand.
GATGATGATCAAGTGTCAGTCCGTTGGCATGAAAATGAGCTTCTGACAGTTCTCTCGAGCGCTTGGCTAAATCAACAGAGGTAGTTTCACTGGCACCTCCCATGGCTGCAGCTACTGAAAAGGCAGCCGTGTAGGAAAACATATTGAGCAGGGACTTGCCCATGGCAAGACCATCTACCAAACTACCACGGACTTCGTGTTGATCCAAGAAGATGCCTGTCATAAGACCATCATTCATAAAGACTTGATAGAGAACTCCATTCTCAAGAACTGTAAAATTTTCTGGTGCTTCTTGACCATAGATATGGGCAGACTCATAGTCTAGACCTTTAAAACGAATCTTTTCATAGGCACCTAAGACTTCAGGGAAAACCTGAGCAAAAGCTGCTAAGATCTCTTGGCGAAGTCCATAGATATAGGAGTTATACCATGAAAAAACAACATAATCTCCGTATAGGTCCAGAGTCATTCCACCAAAACCATCGCCTTCTTGATTAAACAAACGAAAGGCAGTTGTCAACTCATCTTGATAGTAAGAAGAACGTTTTTGTTTGGCTTTTTCAAACAAACTTTCAAAGAATTTTTGGTTAAAAGAAAGCTTCTGATTCGTTACAAACCAACCAATCCCCTTATTTTGACGAGATAAATAAGCCATGCCCAAAAACTGCTTGTTTTGACTAAATAACTCGACTTCCTGATCAGTTTCAGATAGTTCTGGAAAATCAATTTCCTCCAAAAGTACTAGACCTTGGTTTAGTTTTTTTTCAACACGTCTACTGACGAATACTTTATTCATAAATACTATTATAACAAATTTTGTGACAATTCACAAAATAGAAACTATTGATTCATCCATCATCCTACCCTATCTGAGAGAATTTTTCCTCCCATTAGTCCTACTATTTTTCTTTTATAGTATTTCAACACTTCCAGTTGAAAAATAGACATAAAATTCAAAGAGTTTAATTATAACGCAAACGTTTGCATATTCTTTAGCTTTATGCTACAATAATTCTCATCACTGTAAGTAAGAGGATCAACTATGAAAAATCAAACCCTAATGCAATATTTTGAGTGGTATCTCCCCCACGACGGTCAGCACTGGACACGCCTCGCTGACGACGCTGAACACCTAGCCAACTTAGGCATTAGTCACATTTGGATGCCCCCTGCTTTTAAAGCAACAAATGAAAAGGATGTTGGTTATGGCGTCTATGACTTGTTTGACCTTGGAGAATTTAATCAGAAGGGTACTGTACGTACCAAGTATGGTTTTAAAGAAGACTATCTTCATGCCATCCAAACTTTAAAATCTCATGGGATTCAACCAATGGCTGATATCGTCTTAAATCATAAGGCAGCCGCTGACCATTTAGAATCTTTTCAAGTGATAGAAGTGGATCCAGAAGATCGAACTGTGGAACTAGGAGAACCTTTTACCATCAATGGCTGGACAGGATTTACCTTTGATGGACGACAAAATACCTACAATGACTTCCACTGGCACTGGTACCACTTTACTGGAACTGACTATGATGCCAAGCGTCGTAAGTCTGGCATCTATTTGATTCAAGGTGATAATAAAGGCTGGGCTAACGAGGAATTAGTTGATAACGAAAATGGCAACTATGACTATCTCATGTATGCAGACCTAGATTTCAAGCATCCAGAAGTCATACAAAATATTTACGACTGGGCAGATTGGTTTATGGAAACGACTGGTGTAGCTGGTTTCCGTTTGGATGCAGTTAAACACATTGACTCTTTCTTTATGCGCAACTTCATTCGCGATATCAAAGAAAAATATGGTCAAGATTTCTATGTCTTTGGAGAATTCTGGAATCCAGACAAGGAAGCAAATCTGGATTACCTTGAAAAGATTGAAGAACGCTTTGACCTTGTCGATGTTCGCCTTCACCAAAATCTCTTTGAAGCAAGCAAGGCTGGAGAAGACTATGATTTAACAACCATCTTTGATGATAGTCTGGTTCAATTCAATCCAGACCGAGCTGTAACCTTTGTCGATAATCATGATACTCAACGTGGCCAAGCTCTTGAATCCACTGTTGAAGAATGGTTTAAACCAGCAGCCTACGCCCTCATTCTTTTGCGAGAGCAGGGGCTCCCATGTGTCTTTTATGGAGACTACTACGGTATTTCTGGTCAATATGCTCAGCAAGATTTCAAAGATGTTCTTGACCGTTTGCTAGCTATTCGAAAAGAGTTGGCTTACGGAGAGCAAACGGACTACTTTGATGACCCTAATTGTATCGGTTGGGTCCGTTCAGGAGCTGAAAATCAATCACCACTTGCCATCGTGATTTCTAATGCCCAAGTAAACTCTAAAACCATGTTCGTCGGTCAAGAATGGGCTGACCAAACCTTTGTTGATTTACTAGCAAATCATCCTGACCAAGTAACGATTAATGCTGAAGGTTATGGAGATTTCCCAGTTACAGAACGCTCGCTTAGTGTATGGGGACTGGCTAACTAATCAATTAATACTCTTCGAAAATCTCTTCAAACCACGTCAGCCTCTCCTTGCCGTATATGTGTTACTGACTTCGTCAGTTCTATCCACAACCTCAAAACGGTGTTTTGAGCAACCTGCGGGTCGCTTCCTAGTTTGCTCTTTGATTTTCATTGAGTATAAAACACACAAAAAATGCCCACAAGCTAGATTTTCTTTCTAGCCTGTAGGCATTTTTTTCTATTATCAATACTTAAAACTAGTCTTTCCAAAGATCCATAGCATTTTGAAAATCTGCAGAAACTTGAACATTTTGAGGATTAGTCGCTTCTCTCTCCTGACGTTTAGCCTCTACCTGGACTACACTCTTAATGCCTTCATGACGCCAGTTTCTTAGGATAGCCTGGATGTACTTCCAATTTGGTTTTCCATTCAAAACAGCCTCACGTAGGGCTTCTTTAATCAGGTCCGCACTGGTTCCATCTTCTTTCAAACTCTTTTCTAAATCTTCGATTTCAAAAGGACTTAAGAGACGACCTAGCTCTTGTTGGAAGGTTTCCACCAAGTCTTTCAAATCATTTTTAGCAGGTACCACTTGATTTGGTTCTTGTTTTTCAAAAAGTTGGTCTAAGCGCTCTAAAGCTAAAGTCGCATCAAAAATCACTTCTATCTCACCATTGAGTTCAATGGTTCGGTATTGAAGTAAGCCTTTTTCTGTCAAGCGCGAAATAGCTTGATTGACTTCAAAGACTTGCTTGCCAATTTTCTCAGCAATCTGGCTTGGGGACAATTCCCCTAAAGCTGTTGTATTTTGTAGGTAAAAGAATTGCCAAACTAAGAAATCATCGCTTGATGAAAACAGTTGATTGTAGTTTAAGAGCAGAGCACTTGGTAGCACCAAGTTCCCTGATTTGAAAGCATCTAAATATGTCATAATTCCTCTTATAAATATCCAAAATGAGATACATCTTCTTCTGCACTCTTCCACTCAAAAGGCGTTTCTTGGTAAACTGCATAATTTACCCAGTTACTGAAAAAGAGAGCTGCTGAGGAACTCCAACGCATACAAGGAAGTTCATGGATGTCATCATTTTTGAAATAATTTTCTGGTATATGGGGATCTAAACCAGCATCTAGATCTCTAAAATATTCTTTCGCTAGGGTATCACGATCATACTCTAAATGCCCAAAGCTATAAACTTCTCTTAAATCTCGGCTTGCAAGGATAGAGATTCCCACCTCTTTTCCAGATGCTAAAATCTCTAGATTGGTTTTATTTACAATGTCCTCTTTGAGAATTTCTGTATGACGAGAATGAGGAGACACATACAAGTCATCAAAACCTCTCAGCAAAAGATGACCTTCTTTTAAAACATCCTGAGGATAAATTCCCGAAAGCTTTTGAGCCATCTGGTGTTTATCTACGCCGTAACGATAGTAGAGGCCAGCCTGTGCTCCCCAGCAAATATGCAGGGTTGAAAAGACATGTGTCTTTGACCAATCGATGACCTGAGTAAATTCCTCCCAATAGTCCACTTCTTCAAAAGGAAGATGCTCAACCGGCGCTCCTGTGATAATCAAGCCATCAAAATACTGGTCTTGAACTTCCGAGAAGGTCTTATAAAAAGTCTCCATATGCTCAGAACGAGTTGTTTTCGACTGATGACTTTCCATATATAAGAAATCAATATCTAACTGCAAAGGAGTATTAGCTAAATGTCGTAAAAGCTGAGTCTCTGTAACCATCTTCTGTGGCATCAAGTTTAAAATCAGGATTTTCAGTGGTCGAATATCCTGATGAGCCGCCCGCTGGTCATCCATGACGAAAATATTTTCCGTTCGTAAAATCTCAACTGCTGGTAATTTTTTATCAATTCGAATCGGCATGGAAATCTCCTTACTGTATCAATTCTAGGCTCAAATGAACATACAGTCGTCAAATGAAAAATCAGCTGACGAAAGTCCTTCCCTTTATTATACTGTAAGAAGATATAGTTTTCAATTATAGTTTTTCTCTAACTAGATATAGCCTTTTTTTATATCAGATGAAGAGAAAACAGCCCTAGGGACTGTTTTTCATTAATAATGCATAAGCACTTTATAATCATAATCTCCGATAGCTTCGCGACCTTTAAGCTCATCAAGCTCAATCAAGAAGGCACAACCAGCTACGATACCACCAAGTTTTTCAATCATTTCGATGGTTGCTTTCACAGTACCACCTGTTGCCAAAAGGTCATCTACGATCAGAACACGTTGACCTGGTTTGATAGCATCTGCGTGCATAGTCAAAGTATCAACTCCATATTCTTTTTCGTAGTCAGCTGAAATAACTTCGCGTGGCAATTTTCCTGGTTTACGCACAGGTGCAAAACCAATTCCCAACTCAAAAGCGACTGGACATCCAACGATAAATCCACGCGCTTCTGGTCCTACGATCATATCGATCTTTTTGTCAGTAGCATATTGAACAATTTCACGAACAGCATAGCTGTAGGCATTGCCGTTGGCCATCAAGGGGCTGATGTCACGGAATGTAATTCCTTCTTGTGGATAATTTTCAATACTTGCAATGTAATCTTTTAAGTTCATAGCATTTCTTTCTTTTTAAGTTTTTACTCCCTATTATACCATAATTCTTAGAAAAGAGAAATAGAAAGAAACCCTGGAAACTGAGTCCAAGGCTTCTAATCAGATCTGTAACTATTGCTCGTTTAATGAACTCTTGCCTTCTTTTTGCTTTTAGAGTTTTGATTGCGTTGACGATTTTGTTCGATGCGCCACTCTCGCTCAAAGTAGGACATGGTTTCAAATACTCTGCGTGGTAAACCAACATCCAGCAAATAGATTGGGATTTTCAAAACATTTGCTTGCTTTGCAGTCGAAAATCTACTTCGTAGACGATTCCATAAAGAGTTGGTTTTCAAAAGATCTTTATCATTAAAATGAACTTCAATAGTATAAAAATCCCTTGAACTTCTACCACCCTTGATTCTCATTAGAGAAAATGTTTCTACTTGCCCCCAGGAATAAAACTGCCAATCTTTTTTAGGATGTGGCTTATAGGAAAAACCTTGGGCCGTACATTTCAAATACTCTTTATCTGAAAAAAGAAGTCGCAAACGTTCATACAAAATCCATCCAACAATGATGATTAAGAATAAGACAAAGAGTCTTAATGCCACCAATCCCACAGGTGCCTCCTTGGGATAGGTCATCATAAAAGATAGGATCCAAAGAAAAAAAGCTAACTCAACTAAGCAGAGAACAATAGTCCAAATGATTTTCTTACTGCTCCATTTGATAATTTTTTCTTCCATTACGCCAACTCACTTAAATATTCATAGCGTTCATATTTTTCAAGCAAGACTTCATTCTTTTCATCTAACTCTTTTTGAAGAGTAGCTAGCTTCCCAAAGTCCGAGCCATTGGCCTGCATTTCCTCTTCAATGACTGAGATACGGTTTTCCAAGGCTTCGATATCACCTTCAATACTTGCCCACTCTTGCTTTTCTTGGTAGGTCATGCGTTTCTTTTCTTCACGAACTTTGACCACTTTTTCCTTCTCAACTTTTTGACTTTGTGTTACTGCTTCTGCTTCAAAGGCCTTTTCATCTAGGTAGTCTGTGTAATGGCCAAAGAAAGGACGAATGCTTCCATTCTCAAAAGCAAGAATCTTAGTCGCAACTTTATCAAGGAAATAGCGGTCGTGACTAACTGTTAAGACAGGCCCTGCAAAGCCTTGCAAGAAATTTTCTAGAACCGTTAAGGTCGCAATATCAAGGTCATTGGTCGGCTCGTCCAAGAGAAGCACATTGGGTTTTTCAAGGAGGAGTTTGAGAAGGTACAGACGTTTCTTCTCTCCACCTGACAGCTTTTCAATCAAGGTCCCATGTGTTGAACGAGGGAAAAGGAACTGTTCTAATAACTCCGCGATAGATGTCGTAGAGCCTCCGCTAGTTTTAACCTCTTCTGCCACTTCCTGCAAGTAATTGATAACCCGCTTACTTTCATCTAAACCTTCGATTTGTTGAGAGAAATAAGCGATACGAACTGTTTCACCGATGATAACTTGTCCTTCAGTTGGCTCGAGACTTCCTGCAATCAGGTTAAGAAGGGTTGACTTCCCAACACCATTATCCCCAACGATTCCGATACGGTCTTTGGCTTGAACCAAGAGATTAAAATGTTTCAGAATCGGTTTATTGTCATAGGCAAAGGAAACATCCTTAAACTCGATAACCTTTTTTCCGATACGGCTAGTTTCAAAATTCATGCTTAAGTCTGTCTCAACACTATTATCTGAAACTTCCTTCTTCAAGTCATGGAAACGATTGATACGCGCCTGTTGCTTGGTCGCACGAGCTTGAGGTTGCCGTCTCATCCAAGCTAATTCTTGCTTGTAAAGTTGTTCCTTTTTGTGAAGAAGCGCTGCATCGCGCTCATCCTGTTCAGCCTTGAGACGAACATAGTCTTGGTAATTTCCTTGATATTCTGTCAAACCAGCTCGGTCCAACTCGAAAATTCTCGTTGAAAGCGCATCTAGGAAGTAACGGTCGTGGGTGATAAAGAGAACCGTTTTCTTGGAATTTTTCAAGAAGAGGGTTAGCCACTCAATGGTGGCAATATCCAAGTGGTTGGTTGGTTCATCTAGTAACAAGAGGTCATGGTTGCCCAAAAGTACTTGGGCCAACTGAACCCGTCTACGTAATCCACCTGACAAAGCCCCAACAGGAGTCGACAAGTCTTGAATACCTAGTTTACTGAGTACCGTTTTGACCTGGTTTTCGATTTCCCAAGCTTGGAGGGAATCCATCTCCGCCATAACCCGTTCTAAACGAGCCTGCTTGTCCTCACTATAGTTAAGCATGAGCAGTTCATACTCACGTATTAACTGGATTTCCTTCAAATCACTTGATAAGACAGTATCCAAGACAGTCTTGCTATCATCAAAATCTGGGTCCTGAGTCAAATAGCCAATCTTGTAATCATTTTTTGCCGAAAAAGGGCTTACGTCACCATCAAAACCTGAAACTCCTGAAAGAACATCTAAAAGAGTTGTTTTTCCAGTTCCATTGACACCGATAAGACCGATTCTGTCCAAGTCATGAATGATAAAGGAAATATCCTTAAAGACGGTCTTGTCTCCTACAGATTTACTTAGTTTTTCAACAATAAAATCACTCATTTTTTCTCCCTCAAGTAGGCATGAATAGCTTCCAAGTTATTTTCCAAATCTCCATCCACAATAGCATACTCAATCTCTGCTAAAATTTCTCCCATTTCTGGTCCTGGTTGATAGCCATATTCTTTGATCAAAATCCCACCATTGATTTGAATTTCTTTCTTATCATGGATGGTTAGGCTGTGGTAAGTCTCTTCGATAGCCTGTGGATTGACTTCTTTTCCTTGAGACTGACGAAGATTTTCAGCCTGTAAAAGCAAATCTAGATCAAAGCGGTAACAATCGCGCTTGCTTAGTTCTCCTTCTTCACGAAGTTCTAAGATTGTTAGCAAATCTTGAACTTGCTTGGCAAATTGACGCGAAGTTTTCCAATGTTTCAAAAATTGTTGAGCATCTTCCACTTCTAAAACCCATAAAAGTGCTGCCCAGGCTTGCTCAGAAGATTCAAAGGTAAAATCAGTCTCTAAATCAAACAAAGATTGGAGTTTGTCCTGACTACCAGCCATATCTGGAAGATAATCATAAGCTTTACTTGCAATCATAGAAGACAGACCTACTCGCCAATGAGGAGCTAGTAGAAGTTTATCAAATTCAACAAAAGTACGTTCCACAGAAATTTTCTCTAAGAGTGGCGTTAAGGTCTTCATCGCTTCAAAGGTTTCTTGCTCGAGTTCAAAACCAAGACTGGCTTGAAAACGAAATCCGCGCATAATTCGTAGGGCATCTTCGTTGAAACGCTCACTAGCTACACCAACTGCTCGTAAAACTTGATTTTCTAGATCTCTCAAACCATCGAACAAATCAATGATTTCCCCTGTCTCATCTAAGGCAAAGGCATTAACTGTGAAATCACGTCGTTTGAGGTCCTCTTCTAACGAACGAACAAAAGAAACTGAACTTGGTCTACGGTAGTCTACATAGACATCCTCAGTTCTAAAAGTGGTTACTTCGTACTCCTCATCTCCGTCTAAAACCAAAACTGTTCCATGCTCAATGCCAATGTCAGCTGTACGAGGGAAAATCTGCTTGGTCTCCTCTGGATAAGATGACGTCGCGATATCTACATCATGGATGGGACGATTGAGTAGGGCATCCCTAACAGAGCCTCCAACAAAATAGGCTTCAAAGCCTGCCTCTTTAATTTTTTCTAATACTGGTAAAGCCTTCTGAAATTCAGAAGGCATTTGTGTTAATCTCATAATAAGTGTTCTAATCCATAGACAAGCTCATGACGCTTGACAACTTCTTTGATTCCCAAATTCACCCCTGTCATGAAGGAGCTACGATCATAGGAGTCATGACGTAGGGTCAATCCTTCTCCTTGATTTCCAAATATAACTTCCTGATGAGCTACCAAACCTGGCAAACGGACTGAGTGGATTCGCATGCCATCAAAATTAGCTCCACGTGCACCTGCAATGAGTTCTTCCTCATCGCTAGCACCTTGTTGGATAGACTCACGAACCTCTGCCATCAACTCAGCTGTTTTGATAGCTGTTCCACTAGGGGCATCTTTTTTCTTGTCATGGTGAAGCTCAATAATCTCTACATTTGGGAAGTATTTTGCAGCTTGTGTCGCAAATTGCATGAGTAAGACAGCACCCAAGGCAAAGTTAGGAGCAATCAAGCCACCCAAGTTTTTAGAACGAGAAAATTCTTTTAGTTCTTCAATCTCTTGACTAGTGAAACCTGTTGTTCCAACGACAGGTGCAAAGCCATTTTCAAGCGCAAAACGGGTATTCTCATAGGCAACAGCTGGTGTGGTAAAGTCTACCCAAACATGGGCATCAAAACCTGCCAAGTCATTCTTATCATTGAATACTGGAATTCCTTGCCACTCAGATACAGACTCAAAAGGATCCAAAACGGCTACTAGTTCAAGTTCAGAATCAGACAAAACCATCTGACAAGCAGCCTGACCCATCTTGCCCTTAAAACCAGCAATAATTACTCGAATACTCATCTTTACTCCTATCTAAGATACAAAGCCTGTAAGAACACAAAGTGAGAATAGGAGTTCTGGTCAAGGAGTGTATACTTCTTGGAAGAACTATCTTTTTCACACTGGGTGCCAGGCGTGTTCAATTTCTAAGATACAAAGGACCTTAACTGTCCATGAAAAATAGTCTAGATTATGGGTGTATAGCCCAGAGCAATACTTCCTTCTCCCAGGTGAGTCCCAATAACACTACCGAAGGTTGCAATTGAAACATCTGTAGCCACTCCGCCATCTATCAAAAGCTGGCGCAAATCTGCTGCTTTTTGAGGAGCATTCCCGTGAATGACAGTAATCTGGTAATTCCCAATAGCTGTTGCTTCTTTAACAATTTCAACCAAGCGTTTGGTAGCCTTTTTCTCTGTACGAACCTTTTCATATACTTCTATCACACCTTGGTCATTGAAGTATAAGATTGGCTTGATACTAAGGAGATTCCCCAAAATGGCTGCACCATTAGAGAGTCGTCCCCCCTTAACTAAATGGTCAAGATCATCCACCATGATAAAGGCTGAAGTTTTCTGGATTTGATTTTCCAACTGCTCTAAAATGGTAGTAAACTCTTCGCCTTGCTCTGCCCATCTAAAGACACTCTCAACCATATAGCCTAGAGGAGCGCTTGTAATACGGGTATCAGGAAAGGCAATGGTTAACCCTTCATATTCATCCTTCATATACTGGATATTTTGGTAAAATCCTGAAATTCCAGAAGATAAGAAAAGGCCCAAGGCATGTGTGTAGCCTTTATCTTTTAAAGATGATAAAATTTCATCCAACTTGGCAATACTTGGTTGGCTCGTTTTTGGCAATTCGCTTGCTGAAGCCATTTTTTCATAAAATTCTTGAGCGGTTAGATTTACACCTTCAACATACTCCTGTCCATCGATATTCACAGGAATGTCTAGCACAAATAAATCTTCTTTCCGCAAGGTTTCCGCTTGTAGAAAAGCAGATGAGTCTGTTATGACCGCTAATTTCATTTCTTAAAACTCCAAATTAATTCCCGGTATATCAAGGGCAATTTCTGTTACTTCATAAGTCAAACGATTAAGCATATCCAAACATGGACGAGCTAGTGTCTCAACCTCTTCTTGGCTGAAATCACTTGGTTGGTCGATAATACGACCTTCAACATGGTTGACTTGAGAAATCGTTCCACTAATGACAAATCTATCAAAGACAATCATAAAGCTCAAAACAACTACTAAAGAGGTAACTTGATTTTCTTGATCATGCTGAAGCAACTGGAAGTTTACATCTACCTTAGTTTCAGGTGCTCCATTTTCATTTTCCCATTCAAAGTTACGCGCATCAAAGTGATACTGACTAACAAATTCTTGTTCACGTTTTAAATTCATTTTCATCTCCATTGGTACAATATAGTTGCCATTGTACCATATTTTTTTATTTTCTGCTAGATTTACTAAATACCAATCTCAGTTTTAACAACTTGGGCAATAGTGTCTACATAGTAGTCTACTTCCTCAGTGGTTGGGGCTTCAGCCATGACACGCAAGAGTGGCTCCGTTCCACTTGGGCGAACGAGGATACGACCATTGCCTGCCATTTCTGCTTCCATCTTCTCGATAATAGCCTTGATAGCTGGCACTTCCATAGCTTTTTCTTTCATGGCATTTTCCACACGGATATTGACTAATTTTTGTGGGTAAATGGTCACTTCTGAGGCCAATTGAGACAAACTCTTACCTGTTTCTTGCATGATCTTGGTCAATTGAACTGCTGAAAGCTGACCATCACCAGTAGTATTATAGTCCATCAAGATAACGTGACCTGATTGCTCACCACCGAGATTGTAACCAGATTTTCTCATTTCTTCAACGACATAGCGGTCTCCAACAGCAGTGACTGCTTTATTGATACCCTCACGATCCAAGGCCTTATGGAAACCAAGGTTGGACATAACTGTTGTTACGATGGTGTTTTGGGCCAACTGACCTTTTTCAGAAAGGTATTTACCAATAATGTACATAATCTTGTCACCATCGACAATTTCGCCATTTTCATCTACAGCAATCAAACGGTCGCTATCACCATCAAAGGCTAAACCAATGGCAGACTGGCTTTCTTTCACAAGTTCTTGTAAGGCTTCTGGATGAGTTGAACCAACGTTCAAGTTGATGTTAAGACCATCTGGTGTTTCACCAATAACTGTTAATTGAGCACCTAGGTCTGCAAAAATTTGACGAGCACTTGTTGCAGCTGCTCCGTTAGCAGTGTCCAAGGCAACCTTCATCCCTTCAAGAGGAGTTCCAGTTGAAACGAGGTAGGCTTCATATTTACGCAAACCTTCTGGGTAGTCTACAACCGTACCTAAGCCCTCTGCACTTGGACGTGGAAGAGTATCTTCACTTGCATCAAGCAAGGCTTCGATTTCTGCTTCTTTGTCATCGTCTAGTTTAAAGCCGTCACCACCAAAGAATTTAATTCCGTTATCAAGAGCTGGGTTGTGACTTGCTGAAATTATGACACCTGCACTCGCTCCCTCAGTTTTCACCAAGTAAGCTACTGCTGGTGTTGCAAGAACTCCAAGCTTATAAACGTGAATTCCGACTGAAAGGAGACCAGCAATCAAGGCAGATTCAAGCATTTGACCTGAGATACGAGTGTCACGTCCTACAAAAACTTTTGGTGCTTCAGTCGTATGTTGACTGAGGACATAACCTCCAAAACGTCCCAATTTAAAAGCCAATTCTGGAGTTAATTCTACGTTTGCTTCTCCACGGACTCCGTCCGTTCCAAAATATTTACCCATTTTTTTATCCTTTTCTATTGTTTTATTAATCTTTTTTTGAAGAGTCTGGCTTGGTTTCAGAACCAGTTGAAGACGAACTGCCCGAAGATGAGCTTGTCGTTGATGAGCTAGAACTACTTGCTGATCGAACTTGTTTCGTTGTTATCTTCATGGTTGTTTCATACGGTTTAATCACCGTTGGTAAAACTGTTCCATTCTTATCAATAGCTTGTAGAGGAACTGAACCCGTATAATTTCCTGTAATTTTTTCACTAGTTGGTAAAACAGCCACAATCTTATCAATCTTGGATAAGGTATCAGCATCACTAGTAACCGAAACGCGTTCATCTGAAACAGTCACACTATCGATGAGAATTCGTTCATCAACCTTACCAGAGTCAATCTGTGGAGTGACTGGTAAATTATCCCGTGTTGCCTTCTTCCCAATTTTAACGGTGATTTTCTGAGGTGTTGCTAGGGCTGTTAAACCGCTCGGTAGATTCTCAATGGTCAAGGGAACCTCAACGGTTCCTTCTGTCGCTTGTGTTAAATCTGCAGTAACCTTAAATTTACGAGTGCTTTCTTGCATCTCACTAGCCAAGGTTACCCGATTGGATCCAGTCAAAAATACTGTAACTTCTGAACTAAAACCGCTAATAAAATACTGCTCACTATCGTACTGAATATCAATCGGTACATTTACGACCGTATTAGTATAGGTTTCTGTTCGAGCCGGTCTTGCATTATTATTATTTTGATAATTTATAGAGGTAGCGTAAATAAATAAAACGCAAGCAAAGAGGAGTGAGGAGATGATATATAAACTATTTTTTTTCATTCTTCCAGCCTCCTAATATACGCTCTGTTAAGCTTGGCTCTTGTGAATTTTCCGGAATCAGTATACGACGTAGCTCTTCCTCAAATTCTTCCATCGTTAAATCATGCTTAAAGACACCATTATAGGTAATGGAAATACCTCCAGTTTCCTCTGATACCACAAAAGTGAGAGCATCAGAAACCTCAGATAAACCAATGGCTGCACGGTGTCGCGTTCCAAACTCCTTAGAAATACCAGTGTCTTCAGTAAGTGGAAGATAAGCAGATGTTACAGCTATTCGATCACCTTTTATAATAACTGCACCATCATGTAAAGGTGTGTTTGGAATGAAGATATTGATTAAGAGTTCTGCAGAAATCTTAGCATCTAAAGGAATCCCCGTGGAAATATATTCCTGCAAGGTTCTGACACGCTGAACTGATACAAGTGCTCCAATTTTCCGCGGACTCATATATTCTACCGCTTTAACAAAGGCCTGAATCATCTGTTCTTCTGAACTCATTGGTGTACTTGAAAAGAAATCAGTCGCACGTCCTAATCGCTCTAAACCTGTCCGTATTTCTGGAGAGAAAATAACAACCGCTGCGATAACACCGTAAGTAATCAATTGATTGATCAACCAAGAAATAGTCGTCAAGCCCAGGGTATTTGCTGCTATCTGAGCTAAGATAAACACTAAAACACCTCGAACCAGGATCATAATCTTGGTTCCTGCAATTGATTTTGTAAATTGGTATAAGATATAGGCAACGATAAGAATATCAATCACATTTATCAGAATACTCCAAGGACTGGAAAACAAACTAGACCAGTATTGAAGATTAGATAATTGCTGAAAATTCATTCTAGGCCTCCTCTCCATAAAAAAGCTACTCTTCATTATATCATTTTATATGAAAATTTTCTTCCCCCTACTTCATTTTAATTTGGTAGAAAATATGATAGAATAAAATGATAGAAATGAATTAAGGAGAAACCATGTCTGAACTATATGATATTACCATTGTAGGAGGTGGACCTGTCGGTCTTTTCGCAGCCTTTTATGCTCACCTTCGTCAAGCCAAAGTACAAATCATCGATTCTCTTCCTCAACTAGGTGGTCAGCCTGCCATTCTATATCCTGAAAAACAAATTCTCGATGTTCCAGGTTTTTCAAACCTCACAGGGGAAGAATTGACTAACCGCCTTTTGGAACAACTTGAAGGGTTTGAGACACCTGTTTACCTCAATGAAACTGTTCTTGAGATTGAAAAAGAGGATGATGTTTTTAAGATTACAACCAATAAGGGAAATCATACTTCTAAAACCGTTATTATTGCTATGGGTGGTGGTGCCTTTAAACCACGTCCACTCGAATTAGAAGGTGTTGAAGGCTATGACAATATCCACTACCACGTTTCTAATATTCAACAATATGCTGGTAAAAAGGTAACCATTCTGGGTGGTGGTGATTCAGCTGTTGACTGGGCACTAGCTTTTGAAAAGATTGCTCCAACTACTCTTGTTCACCGTCGCGATAACTTCCGAGCACTTGAGCATAGCGTCCAAGCCTTGCAAGAGTCTTCTGTGACTATCAAAACACCATTTGTGCCGAGTCAACTTCTTGGTGACGGCCAAACTCTTGACAAGCTTGAAATCACAAAAGTCAAATCCGATGAAATCGAAACCATTGAATTGGACCACCTCTTTGTCAACTATGGCTTTAAATCTTCTGTAGGTAATCTTAAAAAATGGGGATTAGAACTGAACCGCCACAAGATTATCGTCAATAGCAAGCAAGAGTCAAGCCAAGCTGGAATTTATGCTATCGGTGACTGCTGCTACTACGAAGGTAAGATTGACTTGATTGCAACAGGTCTTGGTGAAGCACCAACTGCTGTTAATAATGCTATCAACTATATCGACCCCGAACAAAAAGTACAACCAAAACACTCTACAAGCCTATAAGAAAAGAACCACGAATCATGCGATTCGTGGTTTTTACAGTTCCTCTGCGATTTTGTTGATCTTTCTCAAGCGATGATTGACACCACTTTTGGTTAAGGGATTTGTCAGACTATCTGCCAGCTTCTGGATAGAATAGTCTGGATGCTGGATACGCAGACGGGCAACTTCCTGCAAGTCTGCTGGCAGATTATCCAAGCCAATTCTATCTTTGATTTTACTGATATTATTAATGGTTTTCATGCTTGCAGAAACCGTACGAGCAATATTAGCCGTCTCTGCATTATTAGCACGATTGAGGTCGTTACGAGTTTCACGTAAGATTTTGATGCCTTCGAAAGTATCACGCGCCTGCATGGCTCCAATCACTATTAGGAAGTCCATGATGTCTTCAGCCCGCTGGAGATAGGTCACTGCACCTTTTTTTCGCTCAATCACCTTGGCGTCCAATAAGAAATGCTGAAGGAGCGCCGCAATCCCTTGGGCATGATCTAGATAAACTGAACTAATTTCCAGCTGATACTTGCCTGACTCGGGATCCCGAATACTCCCATTTGCTAAAAATGCACCACAAAGATAGGCACGACCTGCTTCTTCATCTCCTAAAATATCTGGATCAATTCCCGTCTCCAGACCAAAGAAAGAATCAGCCAAACGCAAATCCGCTAAAAGTTCTTGGACTTGTTCATCTGTAAACACAGTATAGACCCGATTTTTACGAAGATTACTTCTCTGATGATGACGAATCTCCGACTTGATACCATAAAAGTGTAAAAACGATTCATAGAGATGGCGGGCAAGTTTGGCACTCTCTGTAACAACGGATAAGGTCAAGCCAGAACTAGACAAACCTACGCTTCCAGACATCTTGATAATAGCTGATAATTCATAGCGACTCAGGTGGTGTTGACCTAGGATTTCTTCTTTTACTGCTACTGTGAAACTCATTTTCTCACCTGTATGATGCGCATTAATTCATCCACGATTAAATTCCCATCATGGAAAGCACCACCATTTTCCAAACGTAGGAAGTTGGATGAAATGACACGGGGAACTTGTTGATGCAAACCATCGAAATCATGCTCAACCTGAACTAGATACTCATCGAAACGATTGGTGTCCATATAGTCTCTTGGAACCTTTTCGATATTGACAAGTACTGTATCAATAAAGGGACGACCAAGATGACGATGCAAGACTGCTACGTGATCACTATCTGAGAAATGTTCTGTCTCTCCGCGCTGAGTCATGATGTTGCAGACATAGGCAATTTCAGCCTTGGTTTCCAGAAGAGCCTGACCAATCTCCTCAATGACGATATTAGGCAAAATCGAAGTAAAGAGGGAGCCTGGACCCAAGACAATCATATCACTCTCAAGAATGGTATTCACAACTCGGCGGCTAGCCTGCGGTTTCTCATCGTCTAGAGTGTTGGTGACATAAACATGGTCAATCATGCCTGGATGGTCTGCAATGTGACTTTCTCCAGCTACTTCTGTTCCATCTTTAAAGACGGCATGGAGTGTCAAGGGATGGTCACTAGATGGATAAATCTTTCCTGTCGTATGGAAAAATTTACTCAGTAATTGCATAGCATTATAGGTTGAACCCTGCATTTCAGATAAGCCAGCTATGATAATGTTTCCTAATGGATGACCAGCAAAAGCACCTGCATCCTCAGAAAAACGGTATTGAAAGACCTTTTCATAGAATTTTGGCATATCTGACATGGCCACAAGAACATTACGTAAATCCCCTGGAGGTGTCAACTGTTGAATATTTTTACGCAATTCGCCTGAAGAACCGCCATCATCCGCAACGGTTACAATGGCTGCAATTTCCACATCCTTTTCCCTTAAACTATTTAAAATAACAGGGATTCCGGTTCCTCCACCAATCACCGTAATTTTTGGTTTTCTCATGAACGGTTTACCGTTTCCTTTCTTCGATCTTTATCACGATGACTTTCATTTACAGGCCAATTCTTAGACAAATCATTGGCTAATCGTTTGGCAAAGGCAACACTTCGGTGCTGCCCACCTGTACAACCTACTGCAATGGTTAAAACAGATTTTCCTTCTTTTTTGTAGCCAGGTAGGATTGGTTCAATCAAAGCCAACAAATGGCGGTAGAAATCTTCAGATTCCTCATGATTCATAACATAGTCATAAACGGCCTGGTCCTCACCTGTCTGATTGCGAAGTTCTGGTAGATAGTAAGGATTTGGGAGGAAACGAACATCAAATACCAAGTCAGCATCAATAGGAATGCCATATTTAAACCCGAAAGACATAACCTCAATACGGAAGGACTGAGCCTGTTCTTGATCTGAAAACTGCTCTGCAATGGTCTTACGGAGTTCACGAGGAGTTAACTCTGTTGTGTCAACCACGTTTTGACTCATATTTTTCAAGGGTGCCAAGAGTTCGCGTTCCAGCTTGATTCCGTCCAAGATACGACCATCTGCTGCTAGTGGGTGACTTCTTCTTGTTTCCTTATAACGTGCCACTAATTCTTTATCAGCCGCATCCAAAAAGAGGATTTTAAAGTCCAAATCATCTTGATTTTCCAATTCATCCAAGACAGCCTGAATCTCTGAGAAGAAAGAACGACTACGCATATCAACCACTAGGGCCAACTTATGATCATCATCCTTGGTCTCAACCAACTGTAAAAATTTGGGTAAGAGGGCAGGTGGCATATTATCAATGGTAAAATATCCTAAATCTTCAAAGGATTGAATGGCTACAGTTTTCCCTGCACCACTCATCCCTGTAACAATCACCAGGTGAAGTTGTTTCTTTGTCATCTTTGTCTCCTTATATCAAAAGAAGTTTGGAAGAACCAAACTTCAACTCGCTTATCCAATCTCTGCGATGACTTCAATTTCGACTTTAACATCGCGAGGAAGACGAGCTACTTCTACAGCTGAACGAGCTGGAAATTCCTTGTTAAAGGCTGTTTGGTATACCTCATTGAAAGGTACAAAGTCGTTCATATCACTCAAGAAGCAAGTTGTTTTAACAACATGGTCAAAATCTGTCCCTGCTTCTGCTAAAATAGCTCCAATGTTTTTCAAAACTTGTTCAGTCTGTTCTTGGATCGTTTCTCCTACGATTTCTCCAGTTTCAGGAGATAGAGGAACTTGACCGCTAGCAAACAAAAGGTTGCCAACGATTTTTCCTTGAACGTAAGGTCCGATTGCCTTTGGAGCTTTATCTGTATGAATTGTTTTTGCCATATGTATTCCTCACAATTTTTCTAAAATAGCATCCCAAGCTTGGTCCATTCCTGCTTTTGTCACTGAAGAAAAGAGGATGAAATCATCACTTGGATCAAAGTTTAATTTCTTTTTAATAGCTGATTCGTGCTTATTCCATTTACCACGCGGAATCTTGTCTGCCTTAGTCGCCACGATGATGACAGGAATCTCATAATACTTAAGAAATTCGTACATCTGCACATCATCTGCCGATGGATCATGGCGAAGGTCAACGAGACTAACAACCGCTCGTAGATTTTCTCGAGTAGTTAAATATTCCTCAATCATACGACCCCATTTTTCACGTTCCTTTTTGGAAACACGGGCATAACCATAACCAGGCACATCCACAAAACGCATCTTATCATCAATATTAAAGAAATTGAGTAGTTGTGTTTTTCCTGGTTTCCCAGAAGTACGAGCTAGATTCTTACGATTAAGCATGGTATTGATAAAGCTTGATTTACCAACATTTGAGCGACCTGCAAGAGCAATCTCAGGAAGTTCATCTTGCGGATAGTGGGACTTGTTAGCTGCACTCAGCAAAATCTCAGCATTGTGTGTATTGATTTCCATAGTCACCTCTAGGCTGTCTCTAGGATTGGCTTAGCCGTTCCATTGACTGCTTCTTTTGTGATACGAACAGTTTTCACATTTTCTTGACTTGGAACTTCAAACATAACGTCTAGCATGGTTTCTTCGATGATTGAGCGAAGACCACGCGCACCAGTTTTGCGTTCGATGGCTTTGTTAGCAATTTCCTGGAGGGCTTCGTCGTCAAATTCTAACTCAACATCATCATAAGAAAGCAAGGTCTGGTATTGTTTAACCAAGGCATTTCTTGGTTCCTTCAAGATGCGAACCAAATCATCCACAGTCAACTGCTCCAAGGCTGCAAAGACAGGCAAGCGTCCGATCAACTCAGGAATAATTCCGAATTTCTGAATATCTTCTGCAATGATTTCTTGCATGTAAGAGCTGTTTTCGTCAATAGCCTTGTTGTTTTGTCCAAAGCCGATAACTTTTTCACCAAGACGCTGTTTGACAATCTCTTCGATGCCATCGAAGGCACCACCCACGATAAAGAGGATATTCTTAGTGTCCACTTGAATCATTTCTTGTTGTGGATGTTTACGTCCACCTTGAGGAGGTACGCTAGCTACAGTTCCTTCGATAATCTTGAGTAGGGCTTGTTGCACACCTTCACCAGAAACATCACGTGTGATAGAAACATTTTCGCTCTTCTTAGCAATCTTGTCAATCTCATCCACGTATATAATTCCACGTTCTGCACGTTCGATGTTAAAGTCAGCTGCCTGCAAGAGTTTGAGGAGGATATTTTCAACGTCCTCACCGACATAGCCAGCCTCAGTAAGGGCTGTTGCATCTGCAATAGCAAAAGGTACATTCAAACTTCTAGCAAGAGTTTGAGCAAGGAAAGTCTTCCCTGAACCAGTTGGGCCAATCATCAAAATGTTTGATTTTTGCAAATCCACATCTTCTGACTCTTCACGAGTGTCATGGAAATTGATGCGTTTGTAGTGGTTATATACAGCAACTGCCAAGGCACGTTTAGCACGATCTTGACCAATCACATAGTGGTTCAAAATGTTTAAGAGTTCGATTGGTTTTGGTACTTCAGACAAGTCAGCCAAAACTTCCTCAGCCAACTCCTCACGAATAATCTCCTGGGCCAACTCCACACATTCATTACAGATAAAAGCGTTGTTCCCTGCGATTATTTTTTTAACTTCTTCTTGGCTTTTGCCACAAAATGAGCAATAAACCATCATATCATTTTTCCTATTTGTAGGCATGATTCCCTTCCGTTCTAAATGATTTTTCTATCTAAAATAAGGTCATATAAAAAGCATGAATGCTATTCACCAAGTTTGTAAAAGCATTTAGCCAAAGCAGAGTAGCAAGTCCATAGCGCTTTTTACGAAAAGCGTGTGATCCAGCCACAAGACAGACAGCACACAAAAGAGCTGTAAAAAATCCAAAAATACTGCGCTCCATTAGACTTCCTTTCTCTTTCTATATTCGATGGTAAAATCATAGGCATTTTTCTCATCTTTGCTATAAGATTTGCTTGCAAGAGTCTCAAAAGTGGTCAAGTCAAAATCTTCTGGGAAATAGGTATCCCCTTTAACTTGAGCATGAATTTGTGTCACAATAATCTCATCGAGATAAGGTTCAAAAAGCTGAAAAATCTGCTTGCCACCAATGATATAGAGATTCTTATCCTGATGATGATACCAGTCTAAAACGTCCTCAACATTTTGGAAAACCAGAGCCCCCTCAATTGACTCTTCGGGATTGCGCGTCAAAATTAAGGTCTCACGTCCTGGAAGCAAACGTCGTCCCATTCCATCAAAGGTGACACGTCCCATCAAGATGGCATGATTCAAGGTTGTTTCTTTAAAATGTTTTAACTCTGCTGGCAAATGCCATGGTAAGCGATCCTCTTTTCCGATTACACCCTTTTCATCTTGTGCCCAGATGGCTACGATTTTCTTTGTCATGCTTTCGTCCTTTTTATTGATAGTTCTATTTTATCAAAAATCTTGAAAAAAGACTGTTTTGGAACGCCCTCCGAAATAGAAAAAATCCGTAGAAACTTTCTACGGATTTTTGACAAAATAGAGTATCTTACAAACCAGGTGCTTGTCCTAATTCTGCCGCAAGCATCCAGACAGTTTTTTCAAGGTCTGCCTTAGCACCAACGAAAATATCATTGGTTACCTCATCACCTTCTTCATCTGTTACATCCAAAGCTTTTTGGAAAAGAGTGATGAGGTAACGATAAATTTCAAGAACACGTTCCAAACTTTCTTCTACATTACGGAATTCTCCAACTTCTTCTTCGATTTCACTGTGTTGAAGGAATTCTGTCAATGTAGAGTATGGTTTACCACCAAGTGTGATCAAGCGTTCGCTAATTTCATCAAGGTAACCATCAAGACTATCCATGTATTCATCCATCTTAGGATGCCATACCATGAATCCACGTCCACGCATGTACCAGTGTACTTGATGAAGAGCGATATGTGCTACATACAAGTCTGCTACTGATTGATTCAAAACTTCCTTTGTATTTACTAGCGCTTCTGCCGCTGGTTTAGATAATGTTGCTACGTCTTTTACTGCTTCTTTTTTTAATTCTACCATTTTTCTCACCTCGTAAAATTATTTTTGTAACCATATTTATTGATTACTACCTCAGTATACTACTCCAAGTAGACAAAAGCAAGGAAATTAACTCATATTAAAAAAGTTGTAATTGACTGATAATTTAAGAAAATGAGTGGCTATTTATCCTAGCTATTTTCTCTGTTTTTACTAGAAAATTGACTTTGATAAAGATCATAATAGAAACCTTTGGCAGCTAAGAGACTTTCATGATTTCCTTGTTCGATAATCTGTCCATCTTTCAGTACCAAAATTTTATCTGCTTCCTGAATAGTAGAAAGTCGATGGGCGATAACAAAGCTTGTTCTCCCCTTCATCAAACGCTTCATGGCCTTTTGAATCAAGAGTTCTAAACGTGTATCAACTGATGAGGTTGCTTCGTCCAAAATTAAGATTTTAGGATCTGCCAAGAGAGCACGCGCGATAGTTAAAAGTTGCTTCTGACCAAGAGAAATATTACTTGATTCTTGGTTCATCTCCATGTTGTAGCCACCAGGAAGAGTACGGATAAAGTGGTCAACATTGGCAGCCTTAGCAGCTTCAACGATTTCCTCATCTGTTGCCTCAAGATTTCCAAAGCGAAGATTTTCCTTGATACTGCCCTCATAGAGCCAGGCATCCTGTAGGACCATCCCAAACTGACGACGGTAGTCCTGACGAGACAGGTCACGAATATCTTGCCCATCCACTAAAATGGCACCAGCTGTCACATCGTAAAAACGCATAAGAAGGTTAATCAAAGTTGTTTTACCTGCTCCAGTAGGTCCAACGATAGCTACCATCTCTCCAGGTTTAACATCTAGGTTGAAATTGCGAATCAATGGTTTGTTTTCCACGTATTGGAAATCGACATTCTTGAAGCTAACTTGACCTGTCAATGGTGCTAGTTCTTTCACTTCAGTAGCTTGGACTTCTTCCTGTTCATCCAAAATTTCAAAGACACGGTCAAGTGAAGACTTGGCACTTTGCATTTGCCCAGCTAATTGAGTGATATTTTGGATTGGTTGACTGACCTGCCAAACGTATTGTACGAAAGCCTGCATATTACCAATGGTTAAGCGGCCTGCAATAACCTGCAATCCACCTAAGACAGCTACAATTAAGTATGTTAAATCAGACACGATATGAAGGGCAGGCATCATCAATCCTGAAATAAAGCTAGCCTTAAAACCGACCTGTTGCAATTCATCCGTAATCTTTTCAAACCTCTCTTGAGAGTTCTCTTCACGACCAAAAAGTTTGAGGACATTGAAACCTGTCAAGTTTTCCTGTACAAATCCATTCATACGTCCTAGAATGGCTGCCTGCTGTTTAAAGTATGGTTGCGAACGATTCAGAATTGTTTTAGCCCCAAAATAAGTTATCGGAATCGACAAGATAACAATGATAGCCAACTGAAGATTTAGATAGAGGACCATTCCCATAACAAAAAGAATAGTAAAGACTGCATTGACAATCTGTAAGAAAGATTGTTGTAGAGCGTTCGAAACAGTTTCAACATCACTGGTAAAGCGACCTAGCAAATCTCCAAACTGGTGTTTGTCAAAGTAGGATACAGGAATACGATTGATTTTTTCACTCATTTCATTTCGCAAATCCTGTACCATGGACTGCACCGCATTGGTCATGAAGTAGTTTGAGTAGTAAGAACCTAACTCATAGAGAAGCCCACGCAAGAGATAAATCACTAGAATTACTGCGATATAGCTGGTATTGATAGCCGCTCCTGCAACACCATTTGCCATAGCAAGAAGATTGCTGGTTAATTCTGTGATAGCAAGCCCTAATACGAAAGGCTCGATAACACTCATAATGACGCTGACTATTTTCAAGAAGACTGCAAAGAAAACAGAGAATCGATAGGCTTTTAAATAGCTCCATAGACGAGCTAGACTAGATTGTTGTTTCATCTTTCACCTCCTATTCTTCTGTCAGAGACGCATTTTTCAGCTGCGACTCAGCAATTTCTCGATAGATGTCATTGGTTTCCATCAATTCTTCATGACGGCCACGACCAACGATTTCCCCCTTATCAAGGACAATGATCTGGTCAGCATCCATAATAGTTCCAACACGTTGCGCAACAATCAATACCGTAGCATCTTGCGTCACTTCCTTGAGACGACGTCGCAAGATTGCATCTGTACGGTAGTCCAAGGCCGAGAAGGAATCATCAAAGATGTAGATGTCTGGACCCTTGATGACTGCGCGGGCAATCGACAAGCGTTGCTTCTGACCACCTGATAGATTGCTTCCGCCTTCAGCCAGATGCGTTGCGAAACCTTCTTCTCGACTTTCGATAAAGTCTTTGGCTTGGGCTACATCAGCTGCTTGGTGCAAGTCCTCATGACTGGCATCCTCTTTCCCGTAACGGAGATTGTCTGCGATAGTTCCAGTAAAAAGCAAGGCCTTTTGTGGAATAAATCCAATCTTCTGACGGAGTGATTTGAGGCGGTAATCTCGTACATCAACACCATCGACCTTAATTTTCCCTAGCGTAACATCGTAAAAACGAGGAATCAATTGAACCAGAGTAGACTTACCTGAACCAGTTGAGCCGATAAATGCAATGGTTTCTCCCGGTTTAGCAGTAAAGGAAATGTTATGCAAAACAGGGCTTTCTGTTTCCCCTGGATAGGCAAAGGTCACATTATCAAATTCTAGATAACCATGAGTTTCTGTTTCTTGAATTCCGTCCTCATTTGGATCAATGGAAATCGGCATATCCATGATTTCCTTCAAGCGCTCGCTAGATACGGCAGTACGTGGATACATGGTAAAGAGGTTTGACAAAAAAAGGAAGGACAAGAGAGCATGGAAACTATACTCGATGAAGGCTACCAAATCCCCAATCTGCAAACTTCCCTGTTTGAGAGGATCCAAAGCAAACCAAACGATAGCCACAATCATAGCGATAATGATTTGAACAAAAAGCGGCTCTGTTAAACCAGTTAATTTGAACAAGCGATTCGAATTATCTGCATAGATTGCATTTTTCTCTTCGAAACGTTTTTCTTGGAAATCTTCACGAGCAAAGGCACGAATCACTCGTAGCCCCATCAAATTTTCACGGACATATTGGTTTATCTTGTCCAGTGTTTTCTGTTGTTTTTCAGATAAGGGGCGCGTTTTCACTGCCACATAAAGGACTACTACGGCTAGGAAAGGAACGGAAAAAGCCACAATCCAGGCTAGTGAGGGGCTAGTTAAGAAAATCATGAGAATACTCGACAACATCATCATGGGAGTGATAACACCCAGCTTAAGCGTCTGCTCTGCAAACTGCATAAGGACAAAGGCATCACTGGTAATACGAGTCACCAATGAAGAAACACCAATTTGTTCATATTCGTGATGAGAATACTCTTGTAATTTAGCATAGACATCATTTCGCATGTCCTTAACCATATTAGTGGTCAATTTACTGGCCGCATAAGATAGCACGACCCGTCCAAATGTTCCCAAGACGATAATAACCAACATTACGATAGCCCAAAAATAGAGTTTATCCTGGTCACCTTGGTTGATTCCCTGGTCAATCATGCGGGCCAAAACTGTTGGTAAACCTAGATTGACAATGACAAAGAAAATTGCCCCGAGAAAGTCTAACACTAGCCACTTGGGATAACGTTTGAGATAAGACCAAATATAAAGCATAATTCTCCTTTCTTTTTCTTCTAAAATGCAGAAAAGAGCGTGCTTACGCACGCCTTTTTACTAAAAAGAAGACAGGCAGTCTTAACCTCGAGAGAGGGAACTGTCTGTCTCAGATATTTGAGGCTTATTTTACAAAGTCAAGCAATGCCAAGAAGCTTTCTGGATCAAGTGATGCACCACCTACAAGAGCTCCGTCAACGTCTAGACAAGCCATGTATTCAGCAACGTTTTCAGGTTTAACTGAACCACCGTATTGAACACGTACTTTGTCAGCTACTTCTTGACCGAAGTCAGCAGCTACAACATCACGAACAACTTTACACATTTTTTGTGCGTCGTCTTGTGAAGCAGATTTACCAGTACCGATAGCCCAGATTGGCTCATAAGCGATAACTGTTGAAGCTACTTGTTCTGCAGTCAATCCAGCAAGAGCAGCTGAAACTTGAGCACCTACGAATTCTGCTGCTTTACCAGCTTCGTAAGTTTCAAGTGACTCACCACAACAGATGATTGGAAGCATACCGTTTGCAAAGATTGCTTTTGCTTTTTTGTTGATGTCTTCGTCTGTTTCGTGGAAGTAGTCACGACGTTCTGAGTGACCGATAACAACGTAGTCAGTACCGATTTCTTTCAAAACTTGTGGGCTAGTTTCACCAGTGAAAGCACCTGCATTTTCAAAGTAGCAGTTTTGAGCAGCAACTTTAAGGCTTGAACCTTTAGCAGCAGCAAGAACAGTTGTCAAGTCAAGAGCAGGAGCTGCGATACCTGCTTCAACAAGGTCTGATGAAGGAAGTTTTGATGCTACAGCTTCAACGAATGCTTTTGCTTCTTCTGGGTTTTTGTTCATTTTCCAGTTACCAGCGATAAATGGTTTACGTGACATTTCACATACCTCTTTTTTCATTTTATTTTCTACTTATTTTATCATATTTATAGATAGCTTGCAAATCTTACTCTGTAACTAGAAGTCTTCTTTTCAAAAACTTTCCAGTTGCCATTTCTATTTGGAAGCTGGCTTGCGCCTCGTTAATTTGACTACTGCTTCTGTTCTAGCCGTGTGTGGAAACATATCAACAGACTGAATATAATGCAGGTCATAGACCTCTACCAAACGGACTAAATCACGCGCCAAGGTAGATACATTGCAGGAAACATAGACCATCTTTTCAGGAGCGTATGTGACAATGGTATCCAAGAGCTTATCATCTAAACCTGTACGTGGCGGGTCTACAATCAGGGCATCGGCACGATAGCCTTCCTTGTACCAACGAGGGATAATTTCTTCTGCAGTTCCTGCTTCATAATGAGTATTGGTATAACCCATGCGCTTAGCATTTTCTTTGGCATCCTCAATAGCTTCTGGGATAATATCCATCCCTCTCAAACTTTTGACTTTTTTTGCAAAGGCAAAACCAATGGTCCCAACACCACAATAAGCATCAATCAGATGGTCATTCTCAGTCACGTCCAAGGCCTTAACTGCTTCACTGTAGAGAATTTCCGTCTGTTCAGGATTGAGCTGGTAAAAAGCTCGAGGTGATAGAGAAAATTCATAGTCTAGGACTCCCTCGCCTATACTATCCTGCCCCCAAATAATCTCTGTCTTATCCCCATAAATCTCACTAGTTTTAGCAGTATTGGTATTGACTGCGACAGTCACTACTTCAGGATAATTCTTGACTAGGTCCTTCACAAATTGAGTCAAATTCAATTGGCGATTGGTGACAATGATAATCTGGACTTCTCCAGTTTTCCGTGCTCGACGAACCATGATGGTCCGAACCCCAAGGATTTTCCGTTCATCCGTAATCGGAATTTGATGATAAGTCAAGAGTTCAGCAATGCGATTGGCAATCGCTTGTGTCTCCTTGTCTTGAACAAGACAGTCCTTTAACTCGACCAAATAATGGGAATTCTGAGCATACAAACCTGCCTTGACTTGACCTTTAAACTTTCGCGTTTGGAATTGCAGTTTAGCCCGATAATATTTTGGTTTCTGCATACCAATAGTTGGTCTGATTTCAAAGTTTTCGTAGCCTGCAGGTGCAAATTTCTTCAGAGCTTGATGGAGAAGATCTGTCTTGAATTCTAACTGCTTGTCATAATGAAGGTGCATGATCTGACAGCCACCACACTCATTATAAATCGTACAGTCTGGAACTACTCGAAACTTGGATTTTTTATTGACCTCAAGCAGCTTAGCCTCAACGTAGTTACGCTTAACCAAAGTCACCTGACAATAGATATCTTCTCCCTTGAGGGCACCTGGAACAAAAACGAGGGTTTTCTGGTAAAATCCGATACCTTCCCCGTTTATCCCCATACGCTTGATTTTTAATGGAATTTTTTGTTTGACTTTTAGATTCATAAGTCTATTATACCACGTAGTTTCTCAATGGTTAAGAATATGTTACAATAAAACCATGAATACAAAGATATCTTTTTCCTCATTGGATTTTCCTGTGCAATTACGAACTTATATAGAGGGGGCAAACCTATCTGACAGCTCTTCTCATTCAGGTGCAAGAGTTCTCTATCTTGATTCAGGTTACTATTTAAAAATTGATCAAAAGGGAAGATTAGAGCGAGAAGCTAGCATTGCAAGTTGGTTTGAACAAGAGGGAATAGGAACTCCAGTCATCCAATATCTATCTACAGATAAAGACTACCTCCTGACTAAAGAGGCTATTGGTCATGATGCTCTCGCTTTTTTAGACCAACCAGAAAAAATTTGCCGAACCATGGCAGAGGCTCTTAAAAAGCTTCACAACTTAAACCCACAAAATTTTCCATCAGAAAATCATTTAAAAGCCTATAAAGAAAGAGCCTTTAAAAACTATGAAAAAGGGGAGTTCTATGCCAAGGCGCTCCTACCCCAATTCCAGATTAACAGTCGCGAAGAGGCCTTCCAACTCATCCAAGAACAAGGGCACCTTTTAGAAACAGATGCCTTTATTCACGGTGATGCCTGTCTACCAAACTTTATTCTAAAAGATGCTGACCACTTCTCTTGTTTTATTGATCTTGGTTTGGCTGATTTCAGTGACCGGCATATCGATCTCTTTTGGGCAGTTTGGTCCCTCAATTACAACTTAAAAGATCCCAAATATGCTGAACTATTTCTCGACTATTACGGGAGGGAACTGGTTGATAAAAACAAACTTCTACTCGTTGCTGCCTTCGAAGCATTTGGATAAGAGGTAAACCATGAAAATCACAAAACTTGAAAAGAAAAAAAGACTCTTTCTACTTGAGCTTGATAGCGACCAAACCTGCTACATTACAGAGGATACCATTGTGCGCTTTATGTTGACAAAAGGGAAAGAGATCTCAGCTGAGGAACTAACTGAGATTCAATCCTTTGCGCAATTTTCCTACAGTAAAAATCTAGCTCTCTACTATCTATCCTTTAAGTCTCGCACTGAAAAAGAAGTTCGAGATTATCTTGCCAAACATGAAATTGATGAGAAAATCATCCCCAGAGTTATCCAGTCTTTAAAAGATGATAATTGGATCAACGATCGCCAATATGCTCAAGCAATCATCAATTCCAATCAGCTTTCAGGAGATAAGGGAAGCTATATGCTGATGCAGAAGATTTCTCAAAAAGGTGTTGCCAAATCCATTATCCAAGAAGTCTTACAAGAATTTGATATGACGGAAGTGGCAGAGCGTACAGCTGAAAAACTATTGAAAAAATATCAGGGTAAATTGCCTGCTCGCGCTCTACAAGATAAGATAATCCAAAATCTTACCAACAAAGGGTTTTCCTACTCGGAAGCTAAAACAGTCTTTGACCAACTGGATAGTCAGGTCGAAGAAGAAACCGTTCAAGAGCTGATTTTTAAAGAGCTCGATAAACAATACCAAAAATATTCACGAAAGTATGAAGGATACGAACTGAAACAACGTTTGACCCAAGTTTTAGCTAGAAAAGGTTATGATTTTTCGGATATAGCCAGCGCTCTCAGAGAATATCTTTAATTTTTTCATGAAAAAACTAAGAACTTTAAACAAAAATGTGATACAATAGTAAACGATAAACTTATAAATTGTAGAAAGTTGGTTAGTTATGAAACTTCCAAAAGAAGGCGACTTTATTACAATTCAAAGTTATAAGCATGATGGGAGTCTCCACCGTACTTGGCGGGACACCATGGTACTAAAAACAACAGAGAACGCTATTATCGGCGTCAACGACCACACACTTGTTACCGAAAGTGACGGTCGTCGTTGGGTGACTCGAGAACCGGCTATTGTTTACTTTCACAAGAAATATTGGTTTAATATTATCGCTATGATTCGTGAAAATGGTATCTCCTACTACTGCAATATGGCAAGTCCTTACTATCTGGATGAAGAAGCTTTAAAATACATTGACTATGATTTGGATGTTAAAGTTTTTACAGATGGTGAAAAACGCCTCTTGGACGTTGAGGAGTATGAACGACATAAGCGAAAAATGAAGTATTCTTCTGATCTAGACTATATTCTGAAAGAGCATGTAAAGATTCTTGTTGATTGGATTAACAATGAGCGAGGTCCTTTCTCAGAAGCCTATGTCAACATTTGGTACAAACGCTACGTAGAACTAAAGAATCGGTAAAGTTGTCAGAGGTCAGGATTAAAATCCTGACCTCGTTTTTTGATTTTCAACGAGCCTTTGAGTGGCGACTAATTGAGGTGTTTATCAGCATTCTAAATTCCAAAAAACTCCTTTGATCAAAACTTCATTTTTCATCCACAAGTTTTAAGAGGCACTGATTTATTAAAGGATTGAGATTCTAGGACTAGGAATTCAAAGATTGGTCCATCGATTTCTCTCCATTACCTGTTGCTAGCAAAAAACCTGCCTTGAGGCAGGTTTTCCTTTAAATATCTAACTTCGTAACAGTAAATTTGATGTGGGAATAGTCTTTTTCGATATCCTTATCTACCATAAAGGCTGTTGCGTCCTTCTTGACCTGTACCAAGTCAATATTTTGAGCTTGAGCGGCATAGACACAGCCACAATAACATTGGCGATAAATGTCATACTCTTCACACATTTCTACAGAGCGTTTATAGCCTTGATTTTTCTTAAAATCACTCGGAAGATAATGAGTGGTGTAGATTTTCTGCACATCAATCCCGATACTATTGATGGTTTGTGAATTTTTATGAGGACTGATGGTTAGAGCTGAACCGAAGTAATCAAATCCTAAGTCCATAGCCACTTGCGCTGTCTTGTCCAAGCGATAGTCAAAACAAACCTTGCAGCGATCGCCACCTTCAGGTTCTTCTTCCAAACCTCTGACCAGCTGACGGTATTCGTTGGGTTCATAAGGTGCTTCTAGATATTGAACCTTGTTGCCAGTTCGTTCATTGAAATCACTGACAAACTTTTTTGTCACATAGGCACGCTTGTGATACTCAGCTTTAGGATGGATATTTGAATTAGCAAAATAAATGGTTACATCTGCATACTTGGTCAAATACTCTAAAGTATAGGTGCTACAAGGAGCACAACAGACGTGCATGAGAATGGTTGGTCTTTCTTCATTTTTTTCCCAAACTTGAACCATCTTTTGCATGACACGGTCATAGTTGATCTTTTGATTGGGATTCATCTTACTTAGAATTTCTTCTACATCGATCATACTTTTCTCCTTTTCCTCTTGCTATTGTACCACAGGATGATCCTTTGGGCAAATAGGTTTTCGTGCTTTACTCAGTTTTTAAGTCCTTATCTAATAGCTTGCCCATCCTTGTCAGACTGATTATTAAGATAGGACAGGTTAAAAGCAAGATAAAACCTAGAACTAAAAAGACAACTATAAGACCCCAACTATCAATCAACCAACCTGTCAGTGGAAATATGACAATCATGGAAAGACTAAAGAGCATAGAATTGATACTAAGCATAGTTGCTCTCACACTGGACGGTAAATAACCTTGTAAGTCATTGAAATAGATCGGCTGATAAACTGCATAGAGTGTATCGGTCAAAAGATATACGAGAAGAAAAGCAAAGGGGGTTCCAGAAAACACCAATAGTAAGGCCAAGCCCGTTAGTGCAACAAGAGCCGGAAAAACTCGATTGCTATTCCATCTTTTACCAATTTGACTAGCTACATAAACTGCTATAAGATTTAAGCCACTACCAATCAGCATGACCAGCGAAACCTGCCATCCTGCTAAGTCACTTATTTTCTGCTGATAGTAGAAGTAAAACATGCACATGAGTGTCCCTACTAGCTGATAAGTCAGCATCCAGTAAAAGAGTACTGGTTTTTCCTGCCATTCTTTACGAACTTGTTGGACAATCATTTTAAAGTTTAAGACTTCATTTTTCTCTCTCTTAGCCATTGGTTCTTTCATCAAATAAATCAAGATTATAGAAAGAAAAGATAATCCAATAGCAATTAGATAGGTCCAAGCCAATGCTCCGTGAATAAAGAAGCCTGCCACAACTGTACCTAGGGTTCGGGTGACTTCTGCCACACCAGACAAAAAGCTAGAAATCTGAAGATAGCGGTCCTTTTGACCCGCTTCTACCGCAGAATCATATAAGAAAGCGGTACTGGTCCCCGAATCAAAATTATAGGACCAAGCGTTGACCATCATAGCAAAAGCATAGATCCAAAAATTCCCCTGACCAAACAAAATCAAGATAGAGGATACAATACTGGCCAAGCGAGCCAAATAGAGATTGGTCTTGTAGCTAAATCGATCGGCCAACATACCAGACGGGATTTCACACAAGAGACTTGTACCGTGAAAGATACTTTCTAATAGACCGATTTGAAGTAAGGAAAGACCATTTTGGATAAAAAATAAAATCCAAAAACTGGTGATTCCAAAATAAGATGTGAATTCCAGACCTGCTAGGAGTGGAATATTGCGTTTGTAAGTTCTTTTAAACATTGTTTTCTCTCTTTCAATATATAGTATGACTGTTTCTAAAAGACTTACTGAGAGTTGCCTACATTTTCTCCACCTCTTTCATTTAAAGTAATACTCAATGAAAATCAAAGAGCAAACTAGGAAGCTAGCCGCAGGCTGTACTTGAGTACGGCAAGGTGAAGCTGACGTAGTTTGAAGAGATTTTCGAAGAGTATAAAAACGCCAGACGGCGTTTTTATGGCTATTAAGGTTTAATACGATGCAACATACGTGGGAATGGGATAGCTTCACGGATGTGTTTTGTTCCTGCTGCAAAGGTTACCATACGTTCGATACCGATACCAAATCCACCGTGTGGTACAGTACCGTATTTACGAAGGTCAAGGTAGAATTCATATTCTGTACGATCCATACCAAGTTCATCCATCTTAGCGACAAGGGCATCATAATCTTCCTCACGCATAGAGCCACCGATGATTTCTCCGTAACCTTCTGGAGCAAGCAAGTCTGCACAAAGCACGCGCTCTGGATTTCCAGGAACTGGTTTCATGTAGAAGGCCTTGATGGCTGCTGGATAGTTCATGACAAATGTTGGCACACCAAAGTGGTTTGAAATCCACGTTTCGTGTGGTGAACCAAAGTCATCACCATGCTCCAAATGCTCGTAGTCAGCATCTTCATCATTTTCATGCTCTTGCA
This sequence comes from Streptococcus sp. 27098_8_69, assembly GCF_041432445.1. Classification (NCBI taxonomy): domain Bacteria; kingdom Bacillati; phylum Bacillota; class Bacilli; order Lactobacillales; family Streptococcaceae; genus Streptococcus; species Streptococcus sp. 27098_8_69. Next base: position 58,740 of record NZ_JAPVZO010000011.1, read on the forward strand.
AGAGGTCAATAGCTTGATCGTAAGTGATGCGTTTGAATGGCTCTGCAATGTAACGTTTCAAGAGCTCTGTATCACGTTCCAAAGTTTCTAAGGCTTGAGGCGCACGGTCAAGAACACCTTGAAGAAGGGCTTTTACATAAGCTTCTTGCAAGTCAAGTGACTCATCATGTGTCAAGTATGAATACTCTGCATCCATCATCCAGAATTCAGTCAAGTGACGGCGAGTTTTTGATTTTTCAGCACGGAATACTGGACCAAAGTCAAAGACACGACCAAGAGCCATAGCACCAGCTTCAAGGTAAAGTTGACCAGATTGACTCAAGTATGCTGGTGTTCCGAAGTAGTCTGTTTCAAAAAGTTCTGTAGAATCTTCTGCAGCATTTCCTGAAAGAATTGGGCTATCAAACTTCATGAAGCCATTTTTATCAAAGAACTCATAAGTTGCATAGATGATAGCATTACGGATTTGCATGACAGCTACTTGTTTGCGTGAACGAAGCCACAAGTGACGGTTGTCCATCAAGAAGTCTGTTCCGTGCTCTTTTGGAGTGATTGGGTAATCTTGAGATTCACCGATAACTTCGATGTCTGTAATATCCAATTCGTAACCAAATTTAGAACGCTCGTCTTCTTTGACAATCCCTGTCACGAAAACAGAAGTTTCTTGGCTTAGGCGTTTGATCGTGTCAAATTTTTCAAGACCTACTTCTTCTCCAAATTTTTCGATAAAGTTTGGTTTAAAAGCCACACCTTGGAAAAAGGCTGTTCCGTCACGCAATTGTAAGAAGGCAATTTTCCCTTTTCCTGATTTGTTGGCAACCCAAGCACCAATAGTGACTTCTTGACCAACGTAATCTTTTACTTCGATAATTGTTACACGTTTTGTCATCATTTATCTTCCTTTTTTCGTTTAACTTGTCCAAAGACATTATTACTCATTATTGTACCACAAATAATGGCTGATAGCTAGCTTGTTTGATAGAAATTCATAAGTTTTTAAAAATAAAAACCTCCGTTATTAATACGGAGGTTAAGCTTCTTATTTTTCCATAAATTGGTGCAAACGACGAATGGCTTCTTTAAGAGTTTCCAAGTCTGTCGCATAGCTGAGACGGACATTTTCTGGTGCTCCAAATCCAGCACCTGTTATCAAGGCTAGCCCCACCTCTTCAAGGATGGCCGTTGTAAATGCTGTTACATCGGTATAGCCTTTCATTTCCATCGCTTTTTTGACATTTGGAAAGAGATAGAAAGCTCCTTGTGGTTTGACAACCTCAAAGCCAGGAACTTCACACAAGAGTGGATAGATGGTATTGAGACGTTCCTCAAAAGCCTGACGCATGGTTTCTACAGAGTCTTGTGGACCAGTTAGCGCTTCGATAGTTGCGTATTGAGATACAGCAGTCAGGTTTGAAGTCGTTTGACCAGTCAATTTGCTCATAGCAGCAATGATTTCTGGATCACCCACTGCATAACCTACACGCCAACCTGTCATTGCGTAGGCTTTTGATACCCCGTTAATGACAATGGTTTGGTTGCGAATCACTTCTGATAGACTAGAGATTGGCACAAACTCATTTCCGTTATAGACCAAACGACCATAAATATCATCTGCTAGGATGAGAATGTCATGTTCAACAGCCCAATTTCCAATGGCCAAGAGTTCCTCACGAGAATAAATCATACCGGTAGGATTAGATGGGGAATTGAGAACCAAGACCTTGGTCTTATCTGTACGAGCTGCTTCTAACTGCTCAACAGTCACTTTAAAGTGATTGTCTTCCTTGGCTTGGACAAATACTGGAACACCTTCGGCCATTTTAACTTGGTCACCATAGCTGACCCAGTAAGGTGTTGGAATAATGACCTCATCTCCAGGATTAACCACAGCCATAAAGAAAGTGTAGAGTGAGAATTTGGCACCTGTAGCAAAAGTGACTTCGTTAGCCGCTACGGAATAACCATAATAACGCTCAAAATAGGTATTGACCGCTGCTTTTAACTCAGGCAAACCTGAAGCTACTGTATAGAAAGAAGCACGTCCATCTCGAATGGCTGCAACAGCAGCATCTTGAATATTTTCAGGAGTATGAAAATCGGGCTGACCTAAAGTTAAGAAAAGAACATCTTTTCCTTCAGCTTTTAACTTCTTTGCTCTTGCATCACTAGCCAGAGTGACACTTTCTTCCATTTCTAAGACACGTTTAGATAATTTCATAGCTTCTCCTTTTCGATTAGGGCACCAGTTTCAAAATCTACTAGATAATAGTCTCCACCAGACTTGATTTCCCAAACAGGCTTTTCAGCATAGCGTCCAAAGGTAACCGTATCAATTTCAGTAGCTCCTTTTTCTCTAACAACTGCTTCTGCTTTTTCTTGAGAAGTCCCATTTTCTAGTTGATATACGTAAATATTGTTATTACTTTTCTCTATTAAAACAGCAACTGGTTTCTGATTCTTATCTTGGCCAAGAACGCTATAATAGCTTTCTAAGCCATTAAAGAAATCAACCTGACTGACCGTTTCTAGATTCGCATACTGCTTGGCAAGTTTTTCCCCTTCTACCTTTGCTGTCTGATAAGGCTTCATGCTAAGCCACACCAAATAGAGAAAGGAAGAAGTCACAACTAGAGCCAGCAGGGTCAAGCCAATGCTGTACTGAAATAATAAGGAATTTTTTTCTTTTTTCTGTCTCATTTTCACTCGTCTATTTTACCATCTATCCTAGTGAATTACAAGTGAATAAAGGCGAGGATTTAGCACGGAACTTCTCTTATGACAGGACTATATGAAGCTTGAATCATTGATTTCACAGACTTTTCATAATCTCTACTCCTAAAAATAATCTTGACTATCATCGATTTTTATTTTCTGAGCAGATTTCTTGCAAATGATTTCCTTTTGTTGTAACATTGTTTATAACAACAGAGATAACTCTGATTAAAATCTAAAGGAGACTCCCTATGTCTAAAAAAGTATTATTTATCGTTGGTTCACTTCGTGAAGGTTCTTTCAACCACCAAATGGCGCTAGAAGCTGAAAAAGCTCTTGCAGGTAAAGCTGAGGTTAGCTACCTTGACTACTCAGCAATCCCACTTTTTAACCAAGAACTTGAAGTTCCAACTCTTCCAGCTGTAGCAACAGTTCGTGAAGCTGTTCTAGCTGCTGATGCTATCTGGATTTTCTCTCCAGTCTACAACTTCTCAATCCCTGGAACAGTGAAAAACTTGCTTGACTGGCTTTCACGCGCTCTTGACTTATCTGAAACTCGTGGTCCATCTGCCCTTCAAGATAAAATCGTTACTGTATCTTCAGTAGCAAATGCAGGTCATGAACAACTCTTTGCAATCTACAAAGACCTCTTGCCATTCATCCGTACACAAGTTGTTGGTGAATTCACTGCAGCTCGTGTCAATGATTCTGCTTGGGCAGATGGCAAATTAGTCCTTGAAGACAGTGTTGCTACTTCACTAAAACAACAAGCTGAAGACTTGGTTCAAGCTATTCAATAATTGAATGAAAAAAAGATAGTAGAAAATGTTAGTTTCTACTATCTTTTTCTTAATCAACTAATTCATCAATCATGCTATGTTTTAGTGGTAAACTACACATCACTAAAAGGAAAATAAAGGATGATTGAATCCAAAAGAGAGCCAAATCAAAAATTCCGTGCACAGCTACTACTGTCAAGAAAGAGAGGTAAAGTCCAAGGATAGGACGCTTACTAGGTACTTGACTCATATCAATCAACATTCGTACCGGAGTGGTAGAAGCAATCCCCAAGAGAACGGTACCGACAACTCCATAACTCAAAATCGTATCTATATAGATACTGTGGGCATGTTCATGATAAGGTGCTCCAATACGAGGGAAAGAGTGCATGTAGGTTAGCGGTCCTTCACCCCAGAATGGATTTTGCTTAAACAAGGCCATTCCAGCATTCCAGATAGAAACACGTTCTTCCATAGATGAATCTAAGGTTCCCATTCGAACACCTAAATCACTCGAAAATAGAAAGGCTAAACCAACCCCAAAAACTCCTATACTAAGCCAGAAGGCACGCCAGTTTTTTATGGTCGTGAAGAGGTAAATGATGGCTCCAAAGATGATGGCTGGAAAAGCTGTACGATTCTGCGTAAAGTTTAAACCGAATAAATTAGCAAAGATGGCAATCATAGAAAAGATTCGTAACCACCTTAACTTAGTTGTGCTAATCAGATAAAAACCAATCATGATACAGAAACAACAGATAATTCCATAGTAATTGGGATTAAAGAAGGCAACCTCCGCTCGGTTTTGATGCCAAACCTGCATTCGTGGTGAGAGGAAGGTATAATCAAATTTCTTTACAATTTGGAAATGTTCCAAAGCTGCAAAGGCTGCTGCAAAGACACTTAAGGCTAATATTCCTTCAATCGTCAACCTAAAAAATTTAGGAGTCAACTGGGATTGATAGTAGTAAAAGAAGATGGAAAACAGAAACATGGCCACCGAAGAAACTACTCCCATCACATTTTGTGCCAGAAGAGAAATTGCAGTGCTATAAGCAATAAAAAAGAGCAAGATAGGGTGTTGAGACAAACGTTTCAAGATCCCCTTCATCTCCCCAGTATATACTAACCAAAGTAAGTAAGAAATAAAAATAATAACAAAAAGATAAAAAGGAAGAAAAATACTCAGAATAACTCCCAAAAGAAGTCCTTCTTGTTTCGATAAACTTTTTAACTTTTCAATGACACCTATTGATTTCACAACAGATCCTTTCCTTCTGAATATCACATTCAGATAAATAAGTTATTAAAACATTTTACCATTTTTCAAGAGATTTGAAAACCTCTTTGCCTCTATACTCCTAACTAAAACTGGGTAAAATTTTATAGTTAGCTAAGATTACTTGAAAATCGCTATCCCTTTTTTAAAAATATGGTACAATAAATCTAATTATTCCAGAAAGGGTCTAGCATGAAATCCTACCAAGAAGTTTATAAAATTTTAACTACTGAAAAAGACTATGTAAGTGGAGAAAAAATCGCTGAAAGATTAAATCTATCCCGAACCTCTGTATGGAAGGCTATCCAGCGTCTCCAACAAGAAGGTCTTGAGATTGACAGTATCAAAAATCGTGGGTATAAACTTCTGGACGGTGATCTTATCTTACCTCAGGAAATCGAAGCGAATAGTCCCATTACTGTCCAGTTTAAACTCTCAACAAAATCTACCCAAACCGATGCTAAAGAGGCTATGGAAGCTGGTGCTAAAGGGAATAAACTCTACCTTTCCACTAGCCAAACTATGGGACGCGGTCGTTTTCAACGTCCCTATTATTCTCCAGATAAGGGGGGAATTTACATGTCCCTTCACCTACAACCCAATCTCCCTTACCAGAAGCTTCCCGCCTATACACTTCTAACAGCTGGGGCTATCTACAAGGCTATCAAGAATCTTAGTTTGATTGATGTGAATATCAAGTGGGTCAATGACATTTATCTGAACCAGAAAAAAATTGCTGGTATTCTAACAGAAGCCATTACCTCTATCGAAACTGGACTCGTTACAGATGTTATCATTGGGGTCGGGATCAACTTTTCTATCGCTGAATTTCCCAAGAATCTACAAACTAAAGCTGGAAGCTTATTTTCTCAAAATGCTCCCATTACTCGCAATGAATTGATTGCTGAAATCTGGAAATGTTTCTACGAAACAGAAGCCGATGAACTCCTCTATCTCTATAAAAAACGCTCTATCGTTTTAGGAAAAGAAGTCTCCTTTAAGCAAGAGCACCAAACTATCTCAGGAAAAGCATGCGACATTTCTGACCAAGGACAACTACAGATAGAATTAGCAACTGGTGAAAAAATTTGGCTCCATAGCGGTGAAGTTTCCCTAACTAAATGGTAGTTCTACCAGATCAAAAAAAAATCGACCTTTCTTATTGAAGGTCGATTTTTTTCATCTGTTATTTTTTCAAACGTTCAACGTCACGTGCAATGACCAATTCCTCGTCCGTTGGAATTACCAGTACACGTACACTTGCTGCATCTGTCGAAATATCTCCAGTCGCACCAAATACATTTTTCTCTGGATCTACATCGCAACCAAACCAAGAAATCCCTGAAATAACATCTTCACGTACATTAGTAGAATTTTCACCGATACCTGCTGTGAAAATAATAGCATCTGCTCCATTTAGGACTGCAAGGTATTGACCAATATGTTTTTGGATACGGTCAACATACATTTCATAAGCCAAAGTGGCATCGTGATCTCCTGCCTCCATAGCAGCAATTACATCACGCATGTCACTAGATTTACCAGAAACACCCATCAATCCTGACTCACGATTGAGAATACGACTGATGTCCTCAGGCTTGTTAAAGTCCTCTGTATATTGCATTAAATAAGGAATGATGGCTGGGTCAATATCCCCTGTACGAGTTCCCATCATTACACCACCAAGTGGAGTGAATCCCATTGAGGTATCAACAGATTTCCCACCCTTAACAGCTGTAATAGAAGCACCATTACCGATGTGACAGGTAATCAATTTCAACTCTTCAAGTGGGCGTCCCAAGAGTTTTGCTGCTTCTTGAGCAACATACTGATGGCTAGTTCCATGGGCTCCGTACTTACGAACTTTGTTTTCTGTGTAATATTTTGTTGGTAGAGGGTAGCGATAAGCTTTCTCTGGAATACTTGTATGGAAGGAAGTATCAAAAACAACGACACTCGTAATATCTGGCAATAACTCCTTGAAGGCGCGAATACCCGCAGCATTTGCAGGGTTGTGTAATGGAGCAAGAAGACCTAACTCTTCAACTTTTTCAATTACATCGCCTTCAACGACTGTAGACTCTTTGAAGTACTCTCCACCTGCAACGACACGGTGTCCAACACCAGTAATTTCATCATAAGATTTAATAATATCAAAACGAATCAAGTCATCAAGCAAAATCTTAACTGCCAAAGTATGGTTGTCAATGTCAAGGACTTGTTGTTCTGAACGACCATCAAATTTAACTGTAGAAATAGAATCTTTCAATCCAATTCGTTCAATCAACCCTTTTGCTAATACTTTTTCTTCTGGCATTTGATAGAGTTGCCATTTCAAACTTGAGCTTCCAGCGTTAATTGCAATGGTTTTTGTCATAATGTTTCCCCTTTTTAAGCGTTTTCAACTATTATATCAAAATTTATACTAGATTTCATGTTCTTGACACCAATTTTGAAAATTTTCCTTAAATTCCAACAAAATTTCAGGATCACGAAGACTAGCAAGTGGATAGACGAATGGTTCAAGGCCTTCTATCGCTTGCTTTTGTAGAACAAAAATGGTCTTAGACTGGGCTCCTTGAGCGAAGAGATCCTCTGGTAAAGCTACGATAGCTACTAGTTGAGCCTGTTCAGTTAACCATCCTTTCAAGATGTCGCTCTGAGGACTCATCAAAAGATCTGTTGGAGCAAGGAAAATAGCATAGCCTCCCGTCTTAAGATACTTGAGAGATTGCTCCATTAATAGATGATGAGCATAAGTATGTTCATCCTTTGCTGCCACTTGGTAACGTGAGGCAATCTGATCGTCTGGGTAGTAGCCAATCGGGAGGTCGCTCACGATAATATCACTCTCTTTTAACACTTGTGGACGTACTGCATCTCCTTGGATAAAGCCCATTTGCAGATCCATAACTTCAGCCATACTTGCAGCTAGATCAATCAAGAGGTCATCTAGCTCAATCCCAAGGTAATCTACCTTTTTGTTCATGGACGTTAAGAAGCTAGCACCCAGAATTCCCATCCCAGAGCCCAATTCTAGTAGACTTAGATCTTTAGCAGACCACAATTGCTCCATCAGAAAAATCATCAAGTGACCAATCGCGTCAGGTGTAAACTGGTGATTAGCCTGAAGAGGTTCTGTTTGCGAAGCTTTCATCAATAGAAATTGGTAGGTCCGTAGCCACTCCTCTTTTCGAAGTGCCAAGCGTTTTAGGGCCTGGTTATTTTTTTTGACTTGCTCCAAATTGGTTTGGCCATCTAGGTAAATCCCATTTTGTTCAATCAAGGCATCGTAAAAATTTGTCGCCAAATCGTTTTGAATGATTTGGACGTTTTCTAGTAAATAGGTATATGCTTGTTCAATTTTTTCAAAATCCATAATTCTATCTTATCAAAAATAGTGTCCTTTTTCCAGATTTTCATAATTATGAAAATGAAAAAAAGAAAACCTACCTTCTCA